>JAPKDO010000315.1 GCA_028822535.1 Acidimicrobiales bacterium | reverse complement strand
CGTCACCACGACGCGTCACCACGACGCGTCACCACGACGCGTCACCACGACGCGTCACCACGACCCCTCAACGGCGTCGACGGCGCTCGTGTTCGGGCATCTGGGCCCATTCCGCTTCGGCGTGCATCGTGCGGTACGCCTCCAGTCGGTCGGGCGAGAGATCTCCCGCGTCGACGGCCGCCTGCACGGCGCAGCCGGGTTCGCGATCGTGTGAGCAGTCGCTGAACCGGCACTGACTCGCGAGGTCGACGACGTCGGGGAATGCAGCGTCGACCGCTTCCGGCTCGGCGTAGAGGCCGATGGCCCGCACGCCCGGGGTGTCGACGACGAGGCCCCCGCCGGGGAGCAGATGGAGTTCGCGGCGGGTCGTGGTGTGACGCCCCTTGGCATCGTGTTCGCGCACATCGCCGATCTGGGCCACGTCGCCCGCGGCAAGCGCGTTCAGGAGGCTCGACTTCCCGGCACCGGACTCGCCCACGAGTACGACCATCGATGATCCGAGCCGTCCACGCAGATCATCGATGCCCGTCCCGTCGTGCGACGACACGGTGACGACGTCGACGCCGGGGTTCTCCCGAGCGACTCGCTCTCGCTCGGAGTCCATGTCGTCGTGGACGTCGGTCTTGGTCAAGACGATGGTCGGTTCCGCGTCGGCATCCCACGCCTGGACGACCGCACGCTGGATCCGTCCGGCCTTCACCGGCCGGTCCAGGCCCATGACCACCAGCACGCGATCCAGATTCGCCGCCAACACCTGCGCCCCCTCGCCGACCGGATCGGCACGTCGGAGGGCGCTCCGGCGCTGCAGCACGGCCGCGACCTCGTCGTCAGCGGTCAACACCCAGTCGCCGACGACGGGGGTACCGACCCGATCGGCCCGCGTCCGGCACGAGTCCACCTGCTCGATCGAACGGGCCACCTGCACCCAACCCCGATCCTGGCGCACCACTCGCCCGACCACGCCCTCCTCGTCATCGGCCAGGGCCGCCCACTCGTCGTCCCAGCCGAGTGGATCCAGGTCGTTCATGCCGTCAGGCGTCCCCGGCGCGCCAGTCCGTGGCGGACCATGCGGATCGTCCCGGCGTCGAGGTCGTAGTCCGCGAGCGCCGACCGCGGCACCCAGCGGATCGCCTCCGACTCGTGGTTGCCCTGGGGCTGTGCCCCCGGTGGCGCGACGACGAGGAACCGGGCGTCGAGGTGCAGGTGCGGACCCTCGGTGGGCGGGGCGACCTCGTGCACGTCGAGGTCGACGGCGACCGGATCGACCGCGAGGTCCTCGATCCCGGACTCCTCGGTCGCTTCTCGCAGTGCGACGGCGGCCAGGTTGGCGTCACCGTCGCAGTGCCCACCCGGTTGCAGCCAGCGCTGCAGCTTGGTGTGGAACAGCAACAGGACATGCTCACCCGGAGCGTCGACCACCAACGCGGATCCGGTCAGGTGACCCTCGAGGCAGGAGCGGTGGAGCACGTCGTCGTGCGACGTCACGAAGTCGAGGATCGTGCGCCGATGGCGCTCCGCGTCGGGATCGACCTCGGCGGCGCGCAGCGTCTCGACCGCATCGGCGAGGTCGGACGACGCAACGAGATCGGAGTGATTGGCGCGCAACACGGCGGTGACCCTAGGTCGCGGCCGACGAAATCGTTTCCGTTCGGCTCCGCGGCTCGGTAGACACACCGGCGTGGGGCCCGCCGTCGATCTGGATTCCGAGCGCGCCGCGCTCGATCGCTCGCGCGACGCGGTCGAATCCAAACTCGAGCGACTCGCCGGCATCTCCGGCGGGGGTGCCGACGAACTGGCCGACGAGTACATCGACGCCGTGGTGCGTGGGACGGTCGAGAAGTTGCAACAGGAGCTCGTCGTCTTCGGGCGCATCGACGACGATCACGTCTGGCGCGTCGGGCTGTATGGCATCGACGACGGTGCCGGCGACCAACTCGTGGTCGACTGGCGCGCCCCGTTCGCCGGCGGTTTCTACCAAGCGCGGCTCGACGACCCGATGGGGCTCGATCGCCGGGTCACCTACGTCGGATCCATCGTGGACCTGTTCGTCGAGGACTTCACCTCCGGCGAGATCAGCGGCACCTCTCCCCTGCTCGGCGAGTTGGCCCGGTCCCGTGGGACCGAGATGCGCACCGCGGTCGCCACGTTGCAGTCCGAACAGGACGAACTCGTCCGTCTCGACCCGTCGGATCGCCTCGTCCTGCGGGGCGGTCCGGGCACCGGCAAGACCGTCGTCGCGCTCCACCGTGCAGCCTGGCTCGTCTACAACGACAATCGACTCACGGCGGGCAACATCTTGGTGGTCGGGCCGAGCGACAAGTTCCTGCGCTTCGTCTCTGCCGTGCTGCCGACGCTGGGCGAGGCCAGGATCAGTCAGACGACCTTCGACCGTCTGTTCGGATCATCGAATGCGGCAGGCAGCGACGAGCGTTGGTTGACGGTCCTCGACCGGTTCGAGGCGGACATCGTTCGTCCGGCAGCGATCCGCGTCGAAGGCGCGCCCATGTCCGTCGACGACATCACCGAGTTGACCGAGCGGATCCTCTCGCGCGCCCTGCCGTTGCGAGAGAAGCGGAAGGTCTTCGTCGACGTCCTCGCCAACCGACTCGACCGCAAGCCCGCCGTCGTTCGCGAAGCGATCAAGGACCTCTGGCCGGCGTGGACGACGACACAGGTGCTGAAGAAGCTGCGCAGCCGCTCGTTCCTGTCCGACCTCGGGACGCCCGCCGATCTGGTCGATGCGTGGCTCGACAGCGACGAGGACGGCGTGCTCGCCGACGAGGTCCGGGCGCGCGTCGAGGGAATCCCCGTCGCGTACGGCCACGTGATCGTCGACGAGGCCCAAGACCTCACCCTGTTGCAACTCCGGGCGGTCCAGCGACGGAGCACCGGATTGACCTTCGTGGGTGACGATGCGCAACGCTCGAACCCCCTCGGCATCGGCCTGCGGGGCATCGCCGACCGACTCGAGGTCCGCACCGAGGTCATGGCGACCGCCTACCGGATGTCGGCCGAGATCGCCGACTGGCTGAACGACCACGCCGCATCGAACGGGATCGACGCGGTCGAACTCGTGGGCATCCGCCCGACCGGGGTCGCCGTGCGCGAGGTCGACCGCTCGGCCTCGGTCGGCGAGCTGATCGACGACCTCGCGACTCGCCACGAGAACACCGCCGTGATCACCGCCGACGACACGTGGATCCACAAGGGCGTCGAGTACGACGGCGTCGTGGTCGACACCGTCGGCATGGACCCGGCCGAGATCTACTTGGCGGCCTCCCGCGCGGCCCACGAACTCGTCGTCGTCCGCTGACCCGACCGGCCGGACGGGCTCGTCAGCGCCGGGAGACGTTCGGGTCGTCGGCGACGTACCAGCGCCAGGGCTCGTCCACGGCCTGGCTGATGCCCACACGTGTCGTCTGGACGATGTCGGCGACCGGGGTGCCGTCGTCGGCCAGGTACAGGCGATCCGACACCGCGAGGTCGGTCCCGTCGTCGGCGCCGGCGATACCCAGCGCCTGCGTGAGCTTGCCCGGGCCCGAACACAGGTCCCGGTCCCGTTTCGCCGGCGCGCCCCGCGCCTCGTACATGGCCTCGGTCCCGTCGAGCGGTGCGAGGCCCCGCAGCAGGACCGCCACCCCGTCGCCCTCGTCCCCGCAGACGACGTTGGCGCACCAGTGGACGCCGTAGCTGAAGTACACGTACAACAGGCCGGCCGGCCCGAACATCGTCCGGTTGCGGGGCGTCTCGCCCCGGAACGTGTGGGCGGCGGGGTCCACGTCGCCGCAGTAGGCCTCGACCTCGACCACACGTCCCGATCGCCGGTCCCCCGGTCGGTCGTGGACGAGCACCGTGCCGAGCAATTCCGGCGCGACAACTCGCGGATCGCGTGCGAAGAACTCGCGATCGAGCCGGATGCTCACACCTCGGCGACGGCGGCTCGGAACTCGTCCGGGACCCGGACCGTCCGTGTCGTGCCCGTCTCGACACCCACGTAGGTGACCGTGGCGGTGAACACCGGGGCGCCGTCCCGAGTGCCGTCGAACGTCACGTCGAACGACGTGTTCCCCCAGCGAGAGACGCTGGGTTCGACGTCGACCACGTCACCGACGGTCGCGCTCGTCGTCCAGGTCAGCGCCGCGGTCTTGACCATCACATCCCAATCGCCCACGTGCGAGTCGCCGCCCCCCATCCCCGCGAGGCGGAAGTAGCGGTCCGCGACCTCGTCGCACCATGCGAGGTAGACGGCGTTGTGCACCACGCGCTGCATGTCGCACTCGTAGTACCGGACCCGGATCGATTCGCGCATCAGCCGGCGAGTGCTCCGAGTCGGGCTTCGTCCTCGTCGATGCGGGCACGGAAGCGCTCGAACTGTGCGGCCACGGCGTCGGGTCCGGCACCACCGCGAGTGGTCCGCTGCGTCACCGGAACCCCCGGCTCGAGCAGTCGTGCCGCGTCGGCACCGAGCGACTCGTGTGCCGTGA
>JAPKDO010000314.1 GCA_028822535.1 Acidimicrobiales bacterium | reverse complement strand
GTTCCAGTTCACCATCGTCGACGCCTCTGGGACTGCGGTGACCGACGTCGCCCTCGAGCACGAGAAGCGCCTGCACCTGGTCATCGCGTCGCGGGACCTGACGAGCTTCGAACACCTGCACCCGACCATGGACGACGCCGGCACATGGACCGTCGACCTGCCCGAACTCGAACCCGGCGCCTACCGGGCCTTCGCCGACTTCCGCCCCACGGGCGGCGAGGCGCTCACGTTGGGTGTCGACCTCTCTGTCCCTGGCCCGACCCAGAGCCCGGAACCACTCCTGGTATCGACGACGGACTCGGTCGACGGCTACGACGTGACCATCGAGGGCGACCTGTCCGCCGACGGCGAGACGGAGGTCGTGGTCGACGTGCGCCGGGATGGTCGAGCCGTCGTGCCCGACCCGTACCTCGGCGCTCCCGGGCACCTCGTCGCTCTTCGCTACGGCGACCTGGCCTACCTCCACGTCCACCCGGTCGAACACGACGGGCCCGGCGCACGGTTCGCGATCGAAGTCCCGTCACCGGGCACGTACGCGTTGTTCTTCGACTTCGCCCACGACGGCGCGGTGCACACCGCCCGCTTCGTCCTCGACGCTGGTCCCTCCGACACGGACAATCCGTCCACCCCGACCCTTGACTCGCCCGACCACGGCGACGCACACGACTGAGGCAGCCCGATGCAGACCATCACCCAACCCGACGACTCCGATTCTCCGACGCCAACGACGCCGGTAGCGCTCGCGATCGGTGGGATGACGTGCGCGTCGTGCGCGATGCGCATCGAGAAGAAGCTCAACAAGCTCGACGGCGTCACCGCCACCGTCAACTACGCCACCGAACAAGCCAAGGTGCACGTCCCCGACGGCGTCACCGTCGACCAGTTGATCGAAGCGGTCGCATCAGCCGGCTACACCGCCACTCCCCCGGCCCCGCCCTCATCGCCGTCCGCTCCCGGAGCGAGCGACGAGACGGGCGCGGTCGATGAGACGGCGCCACTGCGGACCCGGCTTGTCGTCTCCGCCGCCCTCGCCGTGCCGGTGATCGTGCTGGCGATGATCCCCGCACTGCAGTTCGACGGCTGGCAGTGGCTGTCGCTCACCCTCACCGCTCCGGTCGTGACCTGGGGAGCGTTGCCGTTCCACCGGGCCGCGTGGGTCAACGCCCGCCATGCCGCGGCGACCATGGACACCCTCATCTCCGTGGGTGTGACCGCGGCGTTCGGCTGGTCGTTGTATGCGCTGTTCTGGGGCACTGCCGGGGAGATCGGCATGACCCACGGGTTCTCCTGGACCGCGGAGCGCGGCGCCGGCGACTCCCAGGTGTACCTCGAGGTCGCTGCCGGCGTGACCGTGTTCATCCTCGCCGGCCGCTACTTCGAAGCCCGCGCCAAGCGCCGATCCGGAGCGGCGCTGCGAGCCCTGCTCGAACTCGGCGCCAAGGACGTCGCCGTCCTGCGCGACGGCGAGGAGGTACGGGTGCCGATCGACGAGCTCGCCGTCGACGATCACTTCGTCGTCCGTCCGGGCGAGAAGATCGCCACCGACGGCGTCGTCGCCGAAGGCACCTCAGCCATCGACGCGTCGCTGCTCACCGGTGAATCGGTCCCCGTCGAGGTCGCCCCCGGAGACACCGTGGCCGGCGCCACCGTGAACGCCGGCGGCCGGATCGTGGTGCGCGCCACCCGAGTCGGTGCCGACACCGCCCTGGCCCAGATCGCCCGGCTCGTCGAAGACGCCCAGACCGGCAAGGCCGCAGTGCAACGCCTCGCCGACCGGGTGTCGGCCGTGTTCGTCCCCGTCGTCATCGCCTTGGCCTTCGCCACCCTCGGCTTCTGGCTCACCGCCGCCACCACCGGTAACGCCACCGCAGCGTTCACCGCCGGTGTTGCGGTGTTGATCATCGCGTGCCCCTGCGCCCTCGGCCTGGCGACCCCGACCGCCCTCATGGTCGGCACCGGGCGCGGCGCGCAACTCGGCATCCTCATCAAGGGCCCCGAGGTGCTCGAGTCCACCAAGAAGGTCGACACCATCGTCTTGGACAAGACCGGCACCGTCACCACCGGCCGCATGGCCCTCGTCGCCGTCACCCCGGCGGCGAGCACCACCGAGGCCGAGGTGCTGCGCATCGCCGGATCGCTCGAAGACGCCAGCGAACATCCCATCGCTCAGGCCATCGCCGCCGGCGCCCGCGACCGCGACATCACCCTCACGACCCCCGAGAACTTCGCCAACCGAGAAGGACTCGGCGTCGAGGGCATCGTCGACGGTCACGCCGTCGTCGCCGGCCGAGAACGGCTCCTCGCCGACTGGTCACAACACCTCAGCGACGACCTTCGTGCGACCAAGGACACCGCCGAAGCCGACGGCCGCACCGCGGTGCTCATCGGCTGGGACGGCGAAGCCCGCGGCGTGCTCGTCGTGTCCGACACCGTCAAGGACACCTCGCCCGAAGCCATCCGCCAACTCAAAGCGCTCGGCCTGCGACCGGTGTTGCTCACCGGCGACAACGAGCGCGCTGCACGAGCGGTCGCCGACCAGGTCGGCATCGACGAAGTCATCGCCGAGGTCCTCCCCGCCGACAAGCTCGACGTCGTCCGCCGACTCCAGGACGAAGGACGCGTGGTGGCCATGGCCGGCGACGGGGTCAACGACGCCGCCGCCCTCGCCCAAGCCGACCTCGGACTCGCCATGGGCACCGGCACCGATGTCGCCATCGAAGCCAGCGACATCACCCTCGTCCGCGGCGACCTCCGCGCCGCGGCTGACGCCATCCGCCTCGCCCGCAAGACCCTGGCCACGATCAAGGGCAACCTGTTCTGGGCCTTCGCCTACAACGTCGCTGCGCTGCCCCTCGCCGCCGCCGGACTGCTCAACCCCATGCTCGCCGGTGCCGCGATGGCGTTCTCCAGCGTCTTCGTCGTCACCAACAGCCTCCGCCTTCGCCGGTTCCGAGCCCTCGTGGACGGAGCACACCGATGACCGACAGCCATACCGTCCGGCTACACCCGGCACCGGTACACCCCACCGCCCAGATGCGAGGAGCGCACCCATGACCACCCGTGGCTACACCGCCAGCAAGGACCAACTCACCAGCCGCCTGGCCCGCGTCGAGGGCCAGATCCGCGGTATCTCCAAGATGGTCGACGAGGACCGGTACTGCATGGACGTGCTGTCCCAGATCAACGCCGCCCGCGCCGCGCTCGACAAGGTCGCCCTCGGCCTGCTCGACGGCCACGCCCGCCACTGCCTCATCGGCAACGGCGGCGGCCCCACCGATCCCGAAGAACAGGTCGACGAGCTCATGGGAGCCGTCGGCCGCATGCTCTCCCGCTGAACACGCACGAGGACGAATGACCATGACCTCCGCCCACCACGGCCAAGACACCCACGCCGACCACGCTGGTCACGGGCAGGAATCGGAGCACGGCAACCACGACTCCCACGGCGACCACGGGGGTCACGCCGGGCACGGTGATCATGCCGAGATGTTCCGTCGCCGGTTCTGGTGGAGCCTGCTGTTGACGGTTCCCGTCGTGGCGACCAGTCACATGGTGATGGACTGGTTTGGCTACGAGCTCGACTTCTACGGCATCGAGTGGATCGGCCCGGTACTCGGCACGGTGCTGTTCTTCTGGGCCGGGTGGCCCTTCCTCGAGGGCGGCGTGTCCGAGGCCCGGTCCCGCCAGCCCGGCATGATGCTGTTGATCGCCATGGCGATCAGCGTCGCCTACCTCGCCTCGCTCGCCACCAGCCTCGACTGGTTCGACCTCGAGTTCTGGTGGGAACTCGCCGCCCTCATCACCATCATGCTGCTCGGGCACTGGCAGGAGATGAAGGCCATCGGCCAGGCCAGCTCCGCCCTCCAAGCCCTGGCCGAACTGCTCCCCGACGACGCCGAACGGGTCGGCGACGACGGCGAGGTCGAGACCATCGCCATCGGCGACCTGGCCGAGGGTGATGTCGTGTTGGTCCGTTCCGGGGCGCGTGTCCCGGCGGACGGGGAGATCGTCGACGGTGCCGCCGAGCTCGACGAGTCGATGGTCACCGGCGAGTCCCGTCCCGTCGCCAAGGAAGAAGGCGACCGAGTCGTCGCTGGAACGATCGCCACCGATTCGGCCATCCGGGTCCGGATCGATGCCGTCGGCGACGACACCGCCCTCGCCGGTATCCAACGCATGGTCGCTGCCGCTCAGGAGAGCAAGGGCCGCGCCCAAGCACTCGCCGACCGCGCCGCCGCGTTGTTGTTCTACGTCGCCGCCTCGGCCGGCGTGATCACCTTCGCCGCCTGGGTTGCCATCGGCAACACCGACGACGCCGTGGTCCGCACCGTCACTGTGTTGGTGATCGCCTGCCCCCACGCCCTCGGCCTGGCCATCCCCCTGGTCGTGTCGCTGTCCAGTGCCATGGCGGCGAAGAACGGGATCCTGGTCAAGGACCGCATCGCCCTCGAACGCATGCGAGACATCGACGCCGTCCTGTTCGACAAGACCGGCACCCTCA
>JAPKDO010000313.1 GCA_028822535.1 Acidimicrobiales bacterium | reverse complement strand
GCCCTCGCCGACGCCATCACGGACCTGGCGCATGACCCGGAGAGGCGCCGCATCCTGCGCGAGGGTGGCTTCGCGACGGCGGCATCGTTCGGCGAAGGCGATTTCGATCGCGCCGTCGAGGCATTGGTCGTCGATGCGGCGACCCCGGTGGTTCCTCTCGACGATCAGAGCACGGGGCGCCGATAGCGCACGCTCCCCCGGACCATCGCCGTCAGCGCGACGCTGTCCGAGATCCCGTACCGGACGAGCAACCGGATCGATTCACCGACCCTGCCCCCGCGTTTGCGTACGTCGGAGACCCTGCCGCGAAGCCACGGCGTCGCCGCCACCACGAGCCACGGACGTCTCGTCACCACGGCGAGAACGCAGCCGAGCACCGCGACGCAGAAGCGCTCGGAGCGACGGTTCAGGAACATGCCGCGGTGGAGCCATCCGGCGACGAGCGGCGATCGCCGAGCGAGACCCGGGAACCCCTCGAGTTGACGCTGGTCCTCGAGCCATCGGGCGAAGTCCGACGCGATGCAACGGTGGTGGACGAGCGCGGTCGGGTTCCACCCGGCAGCGCCGCCGGCGGCCTGCACCGCCCACGCAAGGCACGCATCCTCACCGAACGCGCGGCCGTTGGCCGGGTGGAGCAACGGATCGTCCTCGTCGAAACCCCCGGCGCGCACGAACGCTTCGCGTCGGTACGCCACGTTGCACGTCTCGAAGAAGGGCGTGGGCCGCACGATGCGCTTCGTGTGGTCCCATGGCCCCATCGAGTCGACCTCGACGGGGTCCGGGTGGACAGCCCCCTGCACGACGCATGCCCCTTCGAGGACCGAGTCGCGCATGCCACGGAGCCACTGCGCTGTCGGGATGCAGTCGTCGTCGGTGATCACCAGAACCGGCGCTCGCACCTGATCGGCGCCGTGGTTGCGGCCCGCCGCCGGTCCACGGTTGTGGCTGAGACGGACCGCGCGGATCCGCAGGGACGACGCCGCGACTCGCTCCGACAACCAGTCCCACGTGCCATCGGTCGAACCGTTGTCGACGATCACCACCTCGTAGTCGCTGCGTCCGAGGTCCTGGGTCTCGAGGGCATCGAGGAGTTCGGGCAGGTAGTGCTGGCGGCCGTACGTGGCGACGAGCGCTGCGACCGAGGGAACAGCCCCGTCCCAGGAAGCGCTGTCCGCCTGGGCGACGATCGTGGGTCGGTTGCCGGGCACGGAGGGTGGTCTCCTGGAGTGGATCGAGCGAGCCAGGCATCGTAGTGACCCGGTGCCCGCCGGAGACCGGACCTCCGTCGTACGCCACCGGGCCTGATTATGATTCCGCCGAGATGACGGGTACCGAGCCAGCCATGTCGCAGCGAGCGCGACGCTCCGCCTACCGAGCCTGGGTGAAGGTGGGGAACCGGACGGGTGGTCGGCCGTTGCTCGGCGCCATGCGCCGGGTCCTGCACGACCAGGGTCTCGCGAGGGCTGCGCTCACCCGATCGATCGTCGACCGCAACGGCGAACCGTTGCCCTGGTACACCTACCCGGCGATCGAGTTCCTGGATGGTCTCGACTTCTCCGGGCGACGCGTGTTCGAGTTCGGAGCAGGCAACTCGACGCAGTGGTGGCGTCGCCGGGCGGACGAGGTGATCTCCGTCGAGTCGGACGCCGAGTGGTTCGAGACGATCTCGAAGCGGCCATGGGAGGGTCGGGGCGAGATCCGCTTGGCCCACGATCCCGACGAGTTCACGTTCGCCGGCCGAGATGACGGCACGTTCGACGTGGTCGTCGTCGATGGCGTGATCCGACGACAGCCGACGGACGCTGCGCTCGAGATGATCGGCGACGACGCCATGATCATCCTGGACAACAGCGACTGGCTTCCGCATCTGCACCAACGGCTGCGAGACACCGGGATGATCGCCATCGACTTCCACGGGCTCGTGCCCGCCGTGTACCACTCCGGCACCACGACAGTGTTCCTCACCCGCGATGCGGACTTCTGGTCATCCGCACCGCCCCCGACGCCGATCGGTGGCGTGCCGGCACCGCAGTCGTTCACCAACCACGATGAGGGACGCACCTGACATCGGCGACCGGTAGCGTCGGTCGAACAGGCAATCGAAGACTGGGGTCGGATCCATGGAATTGCTGCGTTCTGCGCGAGCCCGCTCACGCCCACGCCTCGTACATGCGCTCGCGCCGTTGGGAAGGCGGATCAGGACAGATCGATTCGTGATCGTCTGCCCGCCGCGGACCGGCAGCGGGCTCTTGGCGAGTCTCCTCGACTCGCAACCCGGGGTGCGGTGCGAGGGAGAGATCCTGAAGGCCGTCGACGAGCGGCCACACCGCACGCTCGACGGCAGCGCTGCCCTCGCTCGCGGAGCTGGCAAGGCGCTCTGGGGTTGCAAGATCATCACCATGCATCTGCAGTGGTACGAGCGCGGGTATGGGCCACCCGTCGAGTTCGTCGCAGGTCTCGCCGATCGCGGCTACGACATCGTGCTGCTACGGCGACGCGACCTCCTGATGCAGGCGCTGTCCGCGGCCCACGCCGTCCGTACGAAGTACCACTTCACGGCCGACGACGCCGTGAGCCGCGACGCGATGGAGGTGGATCCCGAGCGAATCCTGTACCTCCTGTATGCGATCGAGGAGCAGGACCGCCTGGCAGCCTCGATCGCCGACGCCGTGGAACACATCCCGCTCTGGTACGAGGACGACCTCCTGACGACGACTGCGCAGCAGGCGACGATCGACCGTCTGGCCCCGCTCCTCGGCTACACGGCCGCGCCCATCCGCACGGATCTCGTGGCGGGTCTGCCGCCCCGTCTCCACGATCGCGTTCGTAACCTCGATGCGCTCGAGGCCGTGCTCGAACCGACGCGCTATCAAGCCTTGTTGGAGGCGTCGCGGTCTCGACGTGAGGCGGAGGACGACTGAGCCTGCCCAGATTCCGCGTTCAGATGGCCAGCCCCGGCTCCTCGAGCCATGGCGGGCCGTCGGCGGTGCACAACTCGCTCAGGTCTTTGGCGTCCTTGTAGGTGTCCATCGACTTCCAGAACCCGTGATGACGGAGCGCGTACAGCTCGTCGATCGCCCCGAGTGCCGGGAGCACGTCGCGCTCGAAGTCCTCGCCGGGATCGGGCCACACGTCGAAGACCCGGGAGTCGAGCACGAAGAACCCGGCATTGATGACGTGATCGTGCAATCGGGGCTTTTCGCGGAACTGTGACACCCGCCCCTCGTCGTCGACCTCGAGTGTGCCGTACTGGGACGGGAGCGCGACCGTCGTCAGCGTCGCCGCCCCGGGATGGTCGCGATGGAAGTCCCGCAGCGCTGCGAGGTCGACATTCCCGAGACCGTCGGCGTACGTCAGGAAGAAGTCGTCGTCGACCCGATCGGCGATCCGTTGCACCCGCCCACCGGTGTTCGTCTCCAACCCGGTGTCGACGACGTCGATCTTCCAGCTCGGGTCACACGTCTGCGCGAACTCCTCGATCATCTCCGCCTTGTAGCCGGCGGCGAGCAGGAAGTCCGTGAAACCCTGCGCCGCATAGATCTCGAGTAGGTGCTCCAGCACGGGACGCCCCGCCACCTCGAGGAGAGGCTTCGGGACGTCCACGGTGTGTGGATACGCCCGCGTTCCCTTGCCGCCGCACAGGATGACCGTCTGCATGACGCGGACCATACCGGTCGGTGTCCGCATGGTCCACGACGTGTCGTGCGCGACGCCACCAGATCAGACCGCAAGGTGCGCCGACGACCTCCGTTCCCCGTCCATCGAGAGGAGAAGCGGTGTTCGGTGGTACACAACTCGAGTTCGGGTCCCGTCGAGGGAACGAGCGGATGCGCTCGTGGAGCGGGCGGGCGAGGCGACGGGCGATCGTGGTCCTGCGCCGCGCGCTCGATCGTCTCAACCCCGGCACGCTGATCGTGACGCCGTATCCGCTGGGGAGCGAGAGCACCTACGGGTGGACGCAGCCTCCCCACGGTGAACTGACCGATCTGCTCGCCGCAGGCGAGGACGACTACCGACGCGTCCTGTCCGGGGCCGAGAAGGTCCTCGATGACCTGCGGACCATCGCTCGCACGTCGGACACCGCCGACGCGGCGACGCACGCGCCGTGGTGGGAGAACTCGTACTTCTCCTCGCTCGACGCCGTCGTGTTGTACTCCGAGATCGTGCAGCGTTCCCCAGCGACCTACTTCGAGGTCGGCTCGGGTCACTCGACCCGCTTCGTGGCCCATGCGATCCGGACGCACGGCCTCGACACCCGGATCGTGTCGGTCGATCCGTCGCCACGCGCCGAGGTCGACGCCCTGTGCGACGAGTTCCACCGGAGCCCCTTCGAGGCCTTCGACCTCGACACAGTGCGCTTGGAGGCCGGCGATGTCGTCCTCATCGACGGCTCCCACGTGGCAACGATGGGTTCGGATGTGATCCGCGCCTTCCTCGAGTTCCTCCCGACCGTCCCGCCGGGCGTCCTCGTGGGGATCGATGACATCTTCCTGCCGTGGGACTACCC
>JAPKDO010000312.1 GCA_028822535.1 Acidimicrobiales bacterium | reverse complement strand
GGAGTTCATGGTCCGGAACACCTACATCTACCCGCCGTCGCCGTCGATGCGGATCGTGGCCGACATCATCGGGTACACGGCGTCGAACATGCCGAAGTTCAACTCGATCTCCATCTCCGGCTACCACATGCAAGAAGCAGGGGCGACGCTCGAACAGGAGCTGGCGTTCACCATCGCCGACGGCATGGAGTACGTGCGTGCCGCGCAGGCGGCAGGCCTCGACATCGATTCGTTCGCACCGCGCCTCAGCTTCTTCTTCTGCATCGGGCAGAACTTCTTCGGCGAGGTCGCCAAGCTCCGCGCAGCCCGTCTGCTGTGGGCCAAGGTCATGAAGGACCTCGGCGCCAAGACCGACAAGTCGATGATGCTGCGCACCCACTGCCAGACCTCCGGCGTGTCGCTCACCGAACAGGATCCGTACAACAACGTGATCCGCACGGCGTACGAGGCCATGTCCGCCGTGCTCGGCGGCACCCAGTCGCTGCACACCAACGCGTTCGACGAGGCGCTCGGCCTCCCCACCGAGTTCAGCGCCCGAATCGCCCGCAACACCCAGCTCATCCTCGGCGACGAGACCGACGTGACCCAGGTGGTCGATCCGCTCGCCGGCTCGTACTACGTCGAGTCGCTCACCGCCGCGCTGGCCGACAAGGCGTGGGAGCTCATCGAAGAGGTCGAGGGCATGGGTGGCATGACCAAGGCCATCGAGGCCGGGATGCCCAAGATGCGCATCGAGGAGTCGGCAGCGAAGCGCCAGGCGCGGGTCGACCGCGGCGAGGACGTCATCGTCGGCGTCAACAAGTACGTGCCCGAGAACGTCGAGATGGTCGACGTGCTCGACATCGACAACGCCGAGGTCCGCGAGTCACAGGTGCGCCGCCTCGAGGAGATCCGAGCGTCGCGCGACCAGGCCGCCTGCGACGCAGCCCTGCTCGCCCTGAAGGAAGGCGCGGCCGGCGACGAGAACCTGCTGGAACTGTGCGTGAACGCCGCTCGGGCCCGCGCCACCGTCGGCGAGATGAGCGACGCCATGGAGGCCGTCTTCGGGCGCCACAAGGCCGAGGTCCGTAGCATCCACGGCGTGTACGGCGCCGCCTACGAGAACGACGAGGCCTACGCCACGTTCCTCTCCCGCGTCGACCAGTTCGCCGAGGACAACGGCCGTCGCCCACGGATGCTCGTCGCCAAGATGGGCCAGGACGGCCACGACCGCGGCGGCAAGGTCATCGCCACGGCGTTCGCCGACTTCGGCTTCGACGTCGACGTCGGACCGCTCTTCCAGACGCCCGAAGAGGTCGCTCGCGATGCCGTCGAGCACGACGTCCACGTCGTCGGTGTCTCGTCCCAGGCCGCCGGCCACAAGACCCTCGTGCCCGCCCTGATCGACGAACTCCGCGACGCCGGCGCCGGCGATGTCGTCGTCGTGTGCGGCGGCGTCATCCCACCCCAGGACTACGACTTCCTCACCGACGCCGGCGTCGCCGCCATCTTCGGCCCCGGCACCAACATCCTCGACGCCGCCGGCAAGGTCCTCGAACTGCTCGAGACCCGCTGATGGCACCGCAGCCCTTCCTCAACAACTCGCTCGTTCCGTGGTCTGACCTCGATATTCCAAGCGGCGCCAATTCGTTCTGCAACATCTGCCGGTGGGCTGGCGAGAGCTTCGACAGTCCGCCACATTCGGAGGGGTCGCATTGCCCATCCTGCGGGTCGATAGCTCGGGAGCGCTTCCTGCATTGGTCCTGGATCCGCTCATGGGTACCGGTCGAGGGGGCCCGGGTCATCGAGAACAGTCCCCGGCTCGGCGAGGGGTATCGCACGATGATGAGTCGTGCACTTCACTATCGCGGTAGCGACTACGACGAGCGAGCACATCAGGCAGACATCCAGCTCGACCTACAGGACATTGATCTCCCGACCTCCAGCCTCGATGTCGTGCTCTCGACCCATGTGTTGGAGCATGTGCCGAACACCGGGCGCGCGCTACGCGAGCTGCATCGAGTACTCGCACCGGGGGGCGTGGTAGTCCTGCAGGTCCCGCTCGCTGAGCCGACGACCAAGCCTCCGGACAGTCCGGAGTTCCACGCTGACGATACGCCCGTTTTTTGGCGGTTTGGGTTCGACCTCGCCGACCAGCTCTCCGACGCCGGATTCGTCGTGGAGACACAGGTCACCGAACGGCTCACCCGGGCCGTGGCGTCCGGAGCGTGGCCGCCAGCCGGAGAACCGGCAGACGGCCCAATCGATCCAGCGACCCAGGCGATCGTTCGCAGCGGACGAGGCCGCGTGCTGACCGGGGTGATGACCGACGAGGAAGCCCGACTTCTCGGCGTCGGCCCAGATCACATGTTCGTCACCTGGGTGGCGACAGTGACGCCTGACAGCAAACGGTTGCACCGAACCGCTCCGTCGCGGGTTCGAGGTGCGTGTCGGCGAATCCCGAAATGGTTGCGCCGGAGCATCCAAGCTGTCCTCCCGTGAGGCTCGCTGGCGAACTGCTCGCCGGCGATCGGCGAGCGCTCGGCAAGGCCATCACCCTCGTCGAATCCGCCCGAGCCGACCATCGGACCGAGGCCGTCGAACTGCTCCAGGCGGTCCTTCCCCACACCGGCCACGGTGTCCGCCTCGGCATCTCCGGTGCGCCCGGCGTGGGCAAGTCGACGTTCATCGACGCCTTCGGCAACCACGTGATCGACGACGGGAACCGACTCGCGGTGCTCGCGGTCGACCCGTCCTCGAGTCGCTCCGGCGGATCGATCCTGGGCGACAAGACCCGGATGGAAGAACTCGCGCGGCGACCAGAAGCGTTCATCCGACCGTCCCCCGCCGGCCGCACGCTCGGGGGCGTCGCCCGCCGCACGCGCGAAGCCATGTTGCTGTGCGAAGCCGCGGGGTTCGACGTCGTGATCGTCGAGACCGTCGGGGTCGGGCAGTCCGAGACCGCCGTGGCCGACATGGTCGACCTCTTCTGCCTGTTGGCAGCGCCGGGCGGTGGCGACGACCTGCAGGGCATCAAGCGCGGGGTCATGGAACTGGCCGAACTCGTGGTCGTCACGAAGGCCGACGGCGACCTGCTCCCCGCCGCCAACCGCGCCGCAGCGGATCTCCGCCACGCGCTCCATCTGATGCGCCCCGTGCACGACGCATGGGCGGCGCAGGTGCTGTCGACATCCTCGGTCGAAGGCACGGGACTCGGCGAGGTCTGGGCGGCCGTGCGCGAACACCGCGACACGCTCGACGCGGCTGGCGCTCTCGGCCCGATGCGCAGCGAACAACTGCGTCGCTGGCTCTGGACCGAACTACGCGAGGGTCTCGTGGAGCGCTTCGTCGCGAGCGCAGGCGAACAACTGGCCGATGCAGAACTCGACGTCGTGGCGGGACGAGTGCTCCCGACGGTCGCCGCCGACCACCTGCTGAAGCCTCGCTGACGTGCAGGGCCACTCAGCGCTCGAGAAAGATTGCCTGATGGGCGGCCAAGAAGCCATAGCCCAAGCGCGATCTCTGACGCCCCACAGGAGACGGATCGTCCAGCGAGCCACCGTGTTCCTGATGGGCATTCTCGCCTCCACGGCCGGCCTGTACGCCACGATCACCCCAGTGCCGTCGCAGTTCGCTCCTGACGAGCTGTCCAACATCTCGTACGGCTACTACGTCATCAGTGGAGATCTCCCGACCATCTACGACGAACAGCGGGGCGGGCCGTACACCCTCCAAACCCACCGATCCACCTACACCGCGAATCACCCTCCGTTGTTCTATGTCCTGGAAGGCCCTCTCCTCGCTGGCCTGAATCTCGTCACCGAAGCCGACTCCGCCATCCGTCTGGCACGGTGGCTCAGCGTCGGGTTCGCAGCGCTCACCGTGGCGGCGACCGTCGGGCTGATCAGCGAGTTCGTGCCGGGTCGACCGCAGGTCTGGGTTCTGGGGGCGTTCCTGGTCGCGCTCGTCCCGGAGCTCGCTCTTCAGACAGCCAACCTGTACAACGATTCGCTCGCGCTCTTTCTCTCGACGAGCGCGCTCTGGGCTGGAGCCAGGATTCATCGTCGAGGGTCGACCCCGCAACTGTTGATCTGTCTCTCCGCGTGCGCGACCGGCGCTGCGCTCTCACGCGCCAGCGCGCTGCCCCTTGCACTCCTGGCTGTCGGTACCGCGCTGCTGGGGGTCTTCCACTCGACGAGTGGATCCGACCGCCGACGGACATCCGCTCGGCTGCTGCTGGTCACCGGCCTGCCGATCCTGGCGATCGCCGGACCGTTCTATCTCCGCAATCAGCGCCTCTACGGCGACCCCACTGCGAGCGACGCTCTCTTCGAGATGCTCGGCCGCACGGCCGTACCCACCGACTGGCTCTTTCAACTCGACAACTGGCGTCTGGTCTTCGCTGCGACGCTGACCACGGTAAGGGGTAGCTCGTACGGAGAGAGCAGGCCCGCTCTGCTCGCACTCAACGCGGTGATCCCGCTCTCCGGACTCGTCTTGTGCGCTGCGGCCTACGTACCGTTCCGCGTCCT
>JAPKDO010000311.1 GCA_028822535.1 Acidimicrobiales bacterium | reverse complement strand
TCGCCACCGGTGAGCGCCGCCCGGGTGTCGAGGGTGCCGACGACTCGATCCTCGGTGGCACCGAGGGGGAGATCGACGAACGGCGCATCGCCCAACAGGTCGGCGAGCCCGCGCGCCAGCGTCGTCTTCGCCGAACCCTTGTGGCCGCGGAGCAGGACCCCACCGATCAACGGGTCTCGAGCGGCGAGGCGCAGCGCCAGCTGCGCGTCGTCTTGGCCGATGACCGCATCGAACGGGAACGTCGTGCCCTTGCCCGGGCTCACCGGGCTTCCTCCCATCCCTCGGCCTCGAGGACCGCGGCGGTGAGGGTCTTTCGGGAGACGTCGGATGCGTCCCACATCTCGCGATCGGCGGCCTCCAGCAGTCGCTCGGCGATCGATCGGAGCGCCCACGGGTTGGAGCGTTCGAAGAACTCGCGCATGTTCGGGTCGGCCACGTAGGCGTCGGTGACCTTGTCGTACATCCAGTCCTCGACGATGACGTCGTCGTCGTTGGAGGCGACGGCGTCGTAGCCGAACAAGTAGTCGACGGTGGCGGCGAGTTCGAACGCTCCCTTGTAGCCGTGCTCCTGCATGGCAATGATCCACTTCGGGTTGAGGACCCGGCTGCGCACGACGCGCGCTGCCTCTTCCTTGAGCGAGCGGACCTTCGGATGGGCGGGGTCGGCCGAGTCGCCGATCCATGCCTTGGGTGCCGAGCCGGTGAGGGCCCGCACTGCGGCGACCATCCCGCCGTGGTCCTGCAGGTAGTCATCGGAGTCGAAGATGTCGTGCTCGCGGTTGTCCTGGTTCTTGACCGCGACCTCGATGACGGAGAACCGTCGACGCATACCGTCAGGGTCGGCCTCGCCATGGCGGTCGCGACCGTAGGCAAACCCTGACCAGGCGAGGTACACCTCGGCGAGGTCCGCCTGGGTCCGCCATGAGCCCTGTTCGAGCACCGGCAGGATGCCCGAGCCGTAGCCGCCCGGCGGCGGTCCCCAGAGGCGAGCGTCGTCAGCGCCGGTCGCGGCGACGGGATTCTGCTCGGTGGGCTCGTCGAGTGCAGCGACCAGCGCCACGGCGTCGTCGAGCAGCTCGATGACGTGAGGGAAGGCATCGCGGAAGAACCCGCTGATGCGCAAAGTGACGTCCACGCGGGGTCGACCCAGTTCATCCAGCGGGATGACCTCGAGGCCGGTGATCCGTCGGCTCTGTTCGTCCCAGGTCGGCTTCACGCCAAGGAGGGCGAGGGCCTCGGCGGCGTCGTCGCCGCTCGTGCGCATGGCCGCGGTGCCCCAGAGGACGATGCCCACGGTCTTGGGGTACTGGCCGGTCTCCGAACGGTGACGTCCGACCACACGGTCGGCGAGCGCACTGCCGACCTCCCACGCCAGCGGCGACGGGATGCCCTTCGGGTCGACCGAGTAGAAGTTTCGCCCGGTGGGAAGCACATTTGCCGCGCCCCGGCTCGGCGCTCCGCTCGGACCGGCCGGCACACGCTCACCGCGGAGACCCCCGAGCAGGTTGGCGATCTCGTCGGGCGTCTCGCGCAGGTCGGGTACCAGCCGATCCGCGATCCATCGCAATGTCGGGTCCTCGGTCGACTTGGCGTCCCAGCCGTCTGCGGCGAGCGCCTCGACCTGCCGTCGGCACTCATCTTCGATTCGGTCGGTCTCGACTCGGCCGGCGTCGGCGAGGTCGATGCCGAGGTCGCCGGCGACGGTCGCTCGCAGCGATGGAACCGACCCTTGCGGAAGGCGCGTCACCGCGAGGACAAGGTCGATCAGCGTGTCGTCGGCCGGGACCCGACCGAGCACGTGGAGACCGCCGCGGATCTGGGCGTCCTTGAGGGCACACAGATACCCGTCGACGTGGAGGACGAGCTCGCCGAACGCGTCTTCGTCCTCGGGGGCCTCGTCCCCGAGGTCGAGATCGCGGTGGATCTCGGCCGAGACGATGACCTCCCACACCTGTGAGCGCAGTGCCGGAACCTTGGGCGGGTCCATGGCCTCGGCATTGGCGAGCGCGTCGAGGAGTTGTTCGAGCCGGGCGAGATCGTCGTAAGTATCGGCCCGGGTCAGCGGTGGCGGTAGGTGGTCGATGACCACCGCATGGATACGACGCTTGGCCTGCGAACCCTCGCCGGGATCGTTCACCACGAACGGATAGAAGAACGGCACGTCGGCCACCGCGGCGTCTGGATGACAGCCCGCCGACAGGGCCAAGGCCTTGCCCGGCAGCCACTCGACGGTGCCGTGCTTGCCGAGATGCACGATCGCATCGGCACCCCAACCACCCGACTCTCGTGATGAGGCCAGCCACCGGTAGAACGCGAGGTAGTGGTGCGGTGGCGGCAGATCGGGAGCGTGGTACGTGGCGATCGGATCGGCACCGAACCCGCGGGGCGGTTGGATCGTGACCAAGACGTTGCCGAGGTCGAGGCCCGGGAAATGCAAGGCCTCGTCCCGGACGTAGACGTCGCCTGGTGCCGGGCCCCAGAGACGCTCCACATCGTCGCGGGCAACGTCGGGCAGGTCGGCGAACCATCGGCCGTAGCTGTCGGCGTCCAGCGCCCCGACCGTGAGGGCCACCTGCGCGTCGGTGAGGGCGGCGTGGTCGTAGGTGAACGTGTCGGCCAGCTCGGCCATCATCGAGTCACCGTCGGCCGGGATGCGGTCGACCATGACGCCGTCGTCGCGCAGGGCGTCGAGGAGTTCGATCGCCGAGGCGGGGGTGTCGAGTCCGACGGCGTTGCCGAGGCGGGCCCGCTTTGTCGGGTACGCCGACAAGACGACGGCGACGCGCCGCTCGTGCGCAGGTGTGCAGCGCAGACGGGCCGTCCGTACCGCGAGCGAGGCCAGCCGGGCTGCCCGTTCCGGGTGGGCCCGGGTGGCGAGGATCTCGCCGTCGGCATCGTCGTCGACGACCTCCTTGAACGCGTAGGTCGGTCCGATGATTCGTCCGTCGAACTCGGGGATGGCGACGCCCGACGCGCAGTCGAGAGGACTCAGTCCGGCATCGTCGTGCGCCCACTCCGCACGGGGTCGACTCGAGGCAGGTGACTGGATCACCGGGATGCCGAGGTCCTCGAGGCCGGGGACCGACCACCCATCGCCTCCGTCCTGGGTGGAGCCGGCGGCCAGTGTCGACGTGATGATGACATCGACACCGAGGTTGCGGCAGTGGTCGAGAGCGGGAACAGCGCCGGTGTCGTCGGGTCGGAGAGAATACGTCCAGATGGCAATGGCGTCGCCGCCGGCCTCGTGGATCGCGTCGCACAGATCTCGCACGTAGCTGGTGTTCCCCGCCACGAGGTGGGCCCGGTAGAACACGACGCCGATCAACGGGCGCGCATCGTCTCGTGCGCCCGGGCTCGGTCCGAGCCCGGCACCGTCCCACACGCCTACCTGGTCGAGGACGGCGGGGGGCTCGAACCCGAATCCGGTCATCGTCACCGTGTCCGACAGGAAGCGCAGCAAGTTGGCGATGTTCCGAGGCCCGCCCGCATAGAGGTACCGGTGCGCCTCTGCGACGACGCCAGCGGGCACCGTCGAGCGGGCGAGGAGTTCGGGATCGGTTTCGAACTCACCGCCCACGGCCACCAGCGGCACGTCTGCGGCGACGCACTGTCGGCGCAGGCGGCCGAACCCCGTCTCCCAGAGTTCGATGCCACCGAGCAGGCGGACGACGACGATGCGAGCGTCGGTCACATCAGGGACGTCGTCCGTCCGGTCCGGGTGGAACCAACCGACCGGGCCGAGATCGTGCGGGAGATCGTCGATGACCGACCGTAGGGCGAGGAGTTCAGTGTCGGTGTTCGCGCCGAAGAGGATCATTCCGCCAACTCCGACAAGACCGTGACGTAGCGCGCCTGGCGCTCGTCGGCGCTCCAGAGCGAGCAGTCCTCGCACTGGAATCCTGACTCGGTCTTGTACCAGAGACAACAGGCGGACCGTTCCCATGCCCACACCGGTCCGACAGGCTCGATGCGACCCGAGCCTTCGAGTTCCGGTCGTGCGGTGCCCAGGAACTCGGTGAACCGGTCGCGGATCTCCGTGTGACGTTCCGGCAGCGGGCCCATGAAAGCGCCGAAGGCAGACGCGAACCCGGCACCGATGTTGCTCCACAACAACGGCTTGCCCACACGGCAAGCATCATGGGCTGTGTCGACCAGGCGCGCCAGGTGTCCCTCGACGACCACCTCGTGCATCCCGGCCAGCGGGTCGTTGGTCGAGACCACACGCACGTCTTCGAAGTGGACTGCGTTTGGTCGAGCTCGGCCCAGCGCAATCGACATCCCGGCCGGGTCGACGTCGATGACGCGGTCGTCGAGAAGCCAGCCTCCCACCGCGACCGAGGCGACGCGAAACGCGTAGCCCTGGACGAACAGCGACATCGCCACGTCGTCACGATCGGTTCCGCGGTCCGCGGCCGTCGGCCGCACCAAGGCCAACAGGTGGTCGGGATCCGATGTCAAGGGGGCGCACGGCAACCAGTCGTCCCGGGCGGGGGCCCCCCCCCTGGGACGCAGATAACCAACCCG
>JAPKDO010000310.1 GCA_028822535.1 Acidimicrobiales bacterium | reverse complement strand
CGGCGGATCAGTCCCATCGTTCAGCGGTCCCCGTCCAGGCCACGGGCCTGGAGCCGACGACGCCAGCCCTTCGGCAACAGGTGGTCCATCACATCGTCGATGGTGACCGCGCCGATCAGGCGGCGGGCGCCGTCGCACACCGCGACCGAGACCATGTCGTAGGCGGCGAGCAGGCCGGCGACGTCGATCTTCTCGACGTCGGGCGTGAGGAACTCGGGACGCTCGGGGACGATGTCGCCGAGCGTCGTCGACGGCGGGTGGCGCAACAACCGTTGGATCCCGATGGACCCGAGGAACCGACCGGTGGGAACCGACAGCGGCGGGTTCACGACGAACACCTGGGCCGCGAGGGCGACCGGGAGGGTCTTCACCCGCAGCATGGCCAGCGCCTCGGCGACCGTGGCCGTCGGGGGCATGATCACCGGCTCGGGGGTCATCAGACCGCCGGCCGTCGCCGATTCGTACGTCAGCAGCCGACGAACCGGGGTCGCCTCGTCGGGCTCCATCGCTTCGAGCAGCCGGGCGCGCTCGTCGGCCGGTAGTTCGCCCAACAGGTCGGCGGCGTCGTCGGGGTCCATGGCCTCGAGCACGTCGGCGGCGCGTTCGAGATCGAGCCCTTCGATGATCCGGATCTGTTCGTCCTCGGGCAGCTCCTCGAGGAGATCGGCCAGGCGCTCGTCCTCCATGATCTCCGCCAATCGCTGGCGCTTCTCGAGCGGGAGGGCTCGGATGCGGTTGGCGACGTCGGCCGGCCGCATCTCGCGGAGCTGCGCGACCTCCTCGGCATCGGCGCCGACGTCGAACAGTTCAGCCGCAGCGGTCCACGGGACGATCGTCGGGTTGCGGCGACGGGCGAGGGGCCCCCGGCCGCCCAGGGCGAGCGTGGTCAGTGCCCAGGTCGCCCCGACGGCTTCGGTCGGAGCGATGCCGACGTCGACGACGTAGAGGTCGTCGACCGCAGCGCCGACCACGTCGCCCAACGCGAGCAGCTCGCCCTCACGTTGACGGAACGGGCGGACGTCGATGGTGCCGAGGCGCATGCGCACGCCGGTGGCGTCGATCGCCCCGATGCGGTTGGCGTTGACGAAGATGCTGCGGCGCTGCACCGAGGTGACGAAACCGAGCACCTTGGGCGCCGTCCGCCCTGCGGGCGCCAACACGACGTCGCTGACATGACCGATCGTGGCGCCGTCGCCGTCGACGAGGGGGAGCCGGGCGACGCGCGACACGTAACGCATCTCCGGTCGTGGTTCGGGCGGCAGCTCGCCGTCTGCCTGCGACGGACCGCCCGTCGTCGTCGTCTCCGGCACAGGCGGAGTCTACGAACGGATGGCGTAGGTGAGGGAGCCCTCGATCACGACCTTGCCGTTGCAGATCGCCTCGGCCCGGCAGAACGCCATCGTCCGACCGCGACGCGTGACCCAACCCTCGGCCACGACGTCTTGGCTCACGACCGCCCCGAGGTAGCTGATGTTCATGTTCACGGTCATGAACTGGACCTCGGGTCCATAGGCCGAGCCGATGGCCGGGACGACGACCGTGTCGATGAGGGTGGCCAGCGCGCCGCCGTGCACGACGCCGGCGGGTTGTTCGAGTTCGGGACGGAACGGCAGCCGCATGCGGCAGTAGTCGCGTCGGATCTCCTCGACCTCGAGGCCCACCAACTCCGGGAAGTACGTCCGGTCGTTCCACCGACCGAAGTTCTTCCAGGGGGCCAATTTGTCTTCTGGCAGTGTCTCGAACCGGTCGGCGCGCATCACCGAGAGTCTGGCCCACCCGTACACTCCGACCGTGACTCGTCGTCTGCCGTTGCTCCCGATCGCGGTGGTGGGGGTGCTCGTGATCGCAGTCACGTGGTGGATCGACGACCGCGGCAGCGCCGATCTGGCGAGCGCCGATCGCGGGCCGGGGGAGGTGGCGGTCCAGACCGACGAGACGACCACGACGACGACCGCTCCGCCCTACGACGGCTGGTCCGACCCCGCCGCATCCGGGCAGCCGTGGCCGAACGCGACCGTCGAAGGCCTGCTCACCTTCCGTGGCAACCCGACCCGCAGCTTCTACGGCGCCGGCTCGGTGCCCAAGACCGAGCCGGACGTGGGGTTCCGGTTCCCCGAGACGGGCGGCATGTGCGGCGAGTCGACCAACCTCGGCACGACCAAGGTCTGGTGCGGCATGGGGTGGACCGGCCAGCCCACCATCTTCGAGCGTTCGGTGGACGGGGTCACCCGTACCTGGTCCGTGTTCGGTGCCTACGACGGGGCCGTGCACTTCATCGACGCCGACACGGGCGAGCGGATCCTCCCCGACTTCCCGACGGGCGACCTCATCAAGGGCACGGTCACGATCGATCCGGATGGGTTCCCGCTCGTCTACACGGGGTCGCGCGACAATGAGTATCGGATCCTGTCGACCGATGGCGCCGAGGCGGTCGAGCTCTGGTCGATGCACGCCGACGACTTCTCGCCGACCAAGTGGAACGACGACTGGGACTCGTCGGGGATGGTCATCGACGACCACCTCTTCGTCGGCGGCGAGAACAGCCAGTTCGTGATCGTGAAGCTCAACCGCGGCTACGACGCCGCCGGCAACGTGACCGTCGCTCCCGAACGGGCGTTCAACGTCCCGGCGTGGGACGACGAACTGTTGGCCGCCATCGGCGACGACACCGTGTCGGTCGAGTCGTCGCCGACCGTCGTCGCCAACACCGTCTACTTCGCCAACTCGGGTGGGCTCATCCAGGGCTACGACATCGAAGGACTGGCCGACGGGGTCACCCCGACACGGACATTCCGGTTCTGGACGGGCGACGACACCGACGCGTCGGTGGTCGCAGACGTCGACGGGATGCTCTACGTCGCCAGCGAGTACGAGCGGGCCGGCACCGCCGAGCGCTCCGATGTCGTCGGCCAGTTGATGAAGCTCGACCCGACCGTCGCCGAGGGGGAGGACCCGCTGGTGTGGTCGGTCTTCGACAACGACGTGCGACCGGGGGGCATGTGGGCGACGCCCGCCATCCACGGCGACGTCGTGTACGCCGCGACGAACGGTGGTCGTCTGCTCGGTGTCGACCGAGCGACCGGCGCCGAGCTGTGGTCGAAGGACATGGCGGGCCCGCTGTGGGGGTCCCCGGTCGTCGTCGACGACGTGTTGCTCATCGGCGACTGCGCCGGTGTCTTCCACGCGTTCGACGTGTCGACCCCGGGAGAGGAGCCGCCGACGCTGTGGACCAAGGAACTCGGCGGCTGCATCGAGGCCACCCCCGCCGTCTGGGGCGGGCGGATCCTGGTCGGCACCCGTGCCGGGCCGCTCTTCTCGCTCGTCGCGCCGGACGCGGCGCCCGACGAGACCACGCCCACCACCGCCGACGCCGAGTGACCGACGTCGTCGTCGGCGCCGGGCACAACGGCCTCGTCGCCGCCTGTTACCTCGCGCTCGCCGGACGCGATGTCGTCGTCCTCGAGGCGCTCGACCGCCCCGGCGGCGGCTCACGGACCGAGGAGGTCATCCCCGGGCACCGCTTCGACCTGCACTCCGCGGCGCACAACATCATCAACATGACGGCGATCCCCGACGAGCTCGACCTACGAGCCGCCGGCCTGCGCTATCTCGAGATGGACCCGTTCTCCGTCGCGGTGTTCGAGGACGGCCGCATCGTGCGCTTCCACCGGTCGGTCGACGAGACCGTCGCGTCGATCGCCGAGCACGATCGAGCCGAGGCCGACGAGTACCGGACGTTCGTCCGCGCCGGCGACGCGTTGGTCGAGGCGATGCTGCCCGCCATCCGCGGGGAGGTGCAGCCCCGCATGCTCCCGAAACGGGTGGCAGCAGCGGTGCGGCTCCTGCGGCGGACAGCGATGACCGACATCCTCGGGCCGTACGGCACCCTGCTCCGTCGCCGACTCGGATCCGACCTGACACGCGGGCCGATCGCCGCGTTCGCTGCCCACGCCGGGGTGGGCCCCGGCGAGGCGGGTACCGCTGCGTTCGCGTTCTGGCAGGCCGCCTACCACCGATTCGGGCAGTGGCACGGGACCGGCGGGGCGCAGAACCTCACCGATGCGCTCGTGACCCGGCTGCGTGCCTCGGGCGGCGAACTGCGGTGCAGCACGCAGGTCGAGCGCATCGAACAACGCGCCGGTCGGGTCACCGGCGTCGTCCTCGTGGGCGGCGAACGCATCACGGCCGACCGTGTGGTGACCGCCATCGACCCGAAGACCGCGCTGCTCGAACTCCTGGACCCACCGTTGGGGGGTCAGACCGCGCGCGATCTGCAGGCCAGTCGTCGGGGGAATGTGGTGCAGGCAGTGGTCCACGTGGCGACCGACCGGCTCCCGCCCTACCCGGCCGCTCGCCCCGGGGACTGGAACGGTCTGCAGTCCTACGTCGATCACCTGCACGACATCGAGTCGGCATGGGTGCAGGCCGAGGCCGGCCTCGTCCCCGACGTCGCGCCCTGGTACTCGTTCACGACCAGCGCGATCGACGGCACGCTCGCCCCCGACGGCAACCACACCGTGTACCTGGCCTGT
>JAPKDO010000309.1 GCA_028822535.1 Acidimicrobiales bacterium | reverse complement strand
GTCGCCTACGCCTGGTCGTGGTGTCGGCTGCGACGCTCGCCACCGCGGCTGCCGTCGCTGTCAGTGGACTCATCGGCTTTGTCGGCATCGTGGTTCCGCACGCCGTCCGTTTGCGAGTCGGGCCCAGCTACCGTCGGATCCTTCCGCTGTCGCTCATCCTCGGGGCGCCGTTCCTGTGTCTGGCGGACCTGCTCGCCCGCACGCTCCTCTCGCCTGCCGAGATTCCCATCGGGGTCATCACCGCCGTCGCCGGTGCTCCGTTCTTCCTGTATCTCCTGCGCCGCAGCCGGGTGCAGCCGACATGAGCGGATCGAGATGAGACCAGCCGTTTACGCCACCGGCGTCACTGTCGAGGTCGGCGGCACCAGACTCGTGGGCCCGGCCGATCTCACGGTTGGTGTCGGCGACTGGGTGAACATCATCGGCCCCAACGGCGCGGGCAAGACGACGTTGCTGCGCGCCGTCTGCGGCTTGCAGGCGGCGTCCGGACGAGTCGACATCGGTGGACGACCGCTGGCGCAGATGAGTCGGCGCGCACGCAGTCGCCACATTGGCTACGTCCCCCAACAGCCGGTGATGCCCGCTGGCATGACCATCGAGCAGTACGTGCTCCTCGGCCGGAGCCCGCATGTCGGAACTCTGGGATCCGAGAGCCCCCACGACTTCGCGGCCGTGGCCACCACCCTCAACCGCCTCGACCTCACCACACTCGCCCACCGCACGCTCGACAAACTGTCCGGCGGTGAACGACAGCGAGCCAACATCGCCCGCGCCCTCGCACAAGAACCGAAGCTCCTCCTGCTCGACGAACCCACCACCGCGCTCGACATCGGTCACCAACAGGACGTGCTCGAACTCATCGACGATCAACGATGGCAGCTCGGCCTCACCGTGGTGTCGACCATGCACGATCTCACGCTCGCTGCCCGCTACGGCGACAACCTCGTCCTGCTGGCGGACGGGATCGCCGTCGCCGACGGGCCACCGATTCAGGTTCTCACGGGCCCACACCTCTCGACCCACTACGGCGCCCACGTCGACGTCATCGAGCATGACGGCAGCCTCGTCGTGGTACCGATCCGCCAATCCACCAACTCCACAGGAGCATCCGATGCCTGAACGCGAGTCAAACGACATCCCCACCGACGACCCCCGCCCGACGGAGCTCAAACGAGCGCCGTCACTGGTCCTCGTCAACACCGGCCCGGGCAAGGGCAAGACCTCGGCTGCCATGGGCGTCGTGATGCGTGGCATCGCCCGTGGCTGGCCGGTCGGGGTGATCCAGTTCCTCAAGTCAGGTACGTGGCGCACGGGCGAGGAGAAGATCTGCAAGCAACTCGGCGTCGACTGGTGGGCCGAGGGGGAAGGCTTCACGTGGCTCTCCGAGGACCTCACCATCGACGAGGCGGTGGCAGCAGGTGCGTGGGACACGGCGAGGTCACTCATCTCGGCTGGCGACCACCAACTCGTCGTGCTCGACGAGGTCACCTACCCGGTCAACTGGGGCTGGATCGATGTCGCCGAAGTGGTCGACACCATCCGCAACCGCCCGGATCATGTCAACGTCGTCGTCACCGGACGAAAGGCGGCGCAGGCACTCCTCGACATCGCCGACACGGTGTCGGAGATCGCCGACGTGAAGCACGCGTACCGGTCGGGGATCAGGGCGAAGAAGGGCATCGACTTCTGACTGCGGCGGCAACGAAGGCCTCGACCAGCGACGGGTCGCCACCCGCGTGGTGATGCACATAGGACGCCAGCAGGGTCGGACTCGCGAAGCCGCCACCCGAGCCCTGTCGGCTCGAGATCCAGAGCGCGTCACCCGTCGGGGCGCAGGTCGAGTAGTGGAACTCGTGGCCCCGGAACGTCGTACCCGCCCGGCCGACGACCGAATCGACGGTCGTGGTGGCGGTTCGGTAGCCGAGGGTCAGCCGGCGACCGAGCGTGGCAGTCGTGGGGACTGCGCCGACCATTCTGCGACCGTCGAGTTCGCCGGCGAGCCAGAGCAACCCACCGCACTCGGCCCACGTCGCGAGTCCTGCACCGACGCGTCGATTCACATCGGCCCGCAGCGGTTCATTCGCGGCCAGTTGTTCCCCGAAGACCTCGGGAAACCCGCCCCCGATGAACATCGCATCGACATCGACCGGGAGCGACGCATCGTGCAACGGATCGAACGGAACGACCTCCGCTCCGGCCACAGCCATGGCCTCGAGGTTGTCGGTGTACGCGAACGTGAACGCGGCTCCAGCAGCGACGGCGATTCGGCATCGGCCGACCGCCCCGGGCAATTCAGGACCACCGACCGGCACGCCCGGCGCTGACCGGGCCAGTTGCATCACGCCGTCGAGGTCGATGTGCGCAGCAACCATCGCGGAGAGCCGGTCGAGCGATCGGCGGACGTCGTCGGGACGTTCAGCGACCGGCACCAGGCCGAGGTGACGGTCCCGCCACGTGAGCCCGTCGTCCCGCGGCATGCAACCGAGGACCGGGACGCCCAAGGGCTCGAGCGCTTCTCGCAGCAGAAATTCATGACGCTCGGACCCGACCCGATTGCAGATCACGCCGCCAAGATGCAGGCGCTCGTCGTGATCGCGAAAGCCTCGGACGACCGCAGCGATCGACGAACTCATTGCCGCGACGTCGACCACGAGGACGACCGGGGCCTCGATCAGCGCCGCAACATCTGCGGTCGACGACGGTGATCCGTCGTCAGCACCATCGAACATGCCCATCACCCCTTCGACGACGAGGACGTCGGCACCATGCGCGGCGCGTCCTGCGAGGTCGGCGATTGCATCGGGGCCGCTCAGCCACGGGTCGAGGTTGCGGGGTGGCCTCCCGGTCGCGAGCGCGTGGTACCCGGGGTCGATGAAGTCAGGGCCGACCTTGGCGTTGGCGACCGCGAGCCCCCGAGCGCGGAGTGCTGCCATGAGTCCGGTGGCGACCGTCGTCTTGCCGACTCCTGACGCCACCCCGGCGACGACGATGCGGGCGCCGAGTGCGGCCATCGAGCCGGCGGAGTCGATGGCGGTCGCTGTCACGGGAACGAGCCTGCGATCGAGCGAACGGTCTGTGCGATGGCGGCCGGCTCGAGATCGGACACCGCGATGTGACGTGCACCCATGGTCTCGGCGATGCGGCCCGCAAGGCCCAGTCGCTTCTCGCCGTGCTCACAGTCGAGCACCAGACCGTCGACCGTGGAACGGGCGAACTCGGCTGCAGCTTCGAGCGCAGCGTCGAGCCCGCCGGCGCCGGTCGCTCGACCGTCGGTCAGGACAGCCACGAGCGCATCGGTCGTATGGTCGCTGGCCCGTTCGGCGACACGACGCGCCTCGTGGAGCCCGAGGGCAAGCGGTGTCTCACCACCCGTGACCAGTCCGTCGAGACGGTTGCGAGCCACTTCGATGCTGCCGGTGGGACTGAGCACCGTGGTCGCGGCGTCGCCCCGGAACGTCACGAGACCGACCTTGTCTCGCCGCTCGTAAGCATCGGCGAGCAGTCCCAGGACCGTGCCCGACGCGGCCTCGGCCCGTTCGTGCGCGCCCATCGATCCACTGAGATCGACGCAGAGGACGATGACCCTCGACCGGGGCGCGACTCGGACCGCGGTGCGCAGGTCGGACTCGTCGAGCGCCGCATCGGGGTCGAGACGGCGCCGGGCTGCGGCGGCTCGAACCGTGGGAATCACGGCAATCGACGATGAAGGGCCGGCCGGCTCATCACCGATCGCCCGACCCCGTGGCGAACGACCGACGGTTGTTCGAGCCGGCGGGGGGCGCCGAGCGGAGCCGACGGCGAACGGGCGCTCCGGCATCGAGGCACGTTCCGGATCCGGGGATCCAGGCTCGTCAGGACGATCGTCGACGTCGCCGGGATCCGGTCGATCGAGGGCGTCTTCCACCGCACGATCGAGTTGCTCCGGCGGCGTGACCGGCGGATCGAACGGACCCCGCCGGCTGCGGTGGGCCAACACGAGCGGGGCGACCCGGCGGAGATCGTCGAGTGTCGGTTCGTCACGACCGTCGAGGCCCGCGAGCGCGACCGATGCCCGGCACAGGGCCAGATCGGCCCGCAGTCCTTCGGCACCGACCTCCACGGCCAGCCGACTGGCCGCCTCGAGCACCACGTCGCCGGGTACCCCACCGCCCGACCTTCGTTCGCTGGTGTTCGCGTCCCGCGACTGCAGTGCCGACCGGGACGGGCCGGAGGGGCCGCCGGTCGTGCCGCCCGCGTCGAACGAGAGCCGACGGCGGACAGCCTCGACCCGGTCGCCGATCGCGGTCGGCGCGGTGACCTCGACACACAAGCCGAACCGGTCGAGGAGCTGGGGGCGGAGCTCACCCTCCTCCGGGTTCATCGAGCCGACGAGCACGAAGCGCGCGGCGTGGCGATTGGAGACGCCGTCTCGCTCGACCACGTTCTCGCCCGACGCCGCCACGTCGAGCAGGACGTCGACGAGGTGGTCAGGAAGCAGGTTGATCTCGTCGACGTAGAGGACGCCTCCGTCCGCCTGGGCGAGCAGTCCGGGTT
>JAPKDO010000308.1 GCA_028822535.1 Acidimicrobiales bacterium | reverse complement strand
ATCCGCGACATTGTCGCCGGCTGACGAAGAACGGCCCCATTCTTCGGTCGCCGCGACCGTGCCGATGCCCGGCGCGACTGCTCCACACTTCGTGACGTGGGTCACCCGGTGCCCGCATCCCAGAAGGAGTTCCTCGCATGCCATTCCTGACGCCCGACGTCCCCCCCGTTGATCCGGCGGAGTTCCTGACCCGGCCCCGACAGGAGCGGATCCACGTCCTGGCGACATTCTGGAGCGAGTACGGGTTCGGCACTCCGAAGATGGTCCACACGATCTACATCCTCAAGCTCGTGCTCCTCTCGATGACCGGCGGTGTCGCGATCGCCACGCTCACCTCCGACGTCGGTGGGATGTTCGACGTCGGGTCCTGGTGGGACCAGCCGGTGATCTACCAGAAGATCGTGCTCTGGACCCTCTTCCTGGAGCTCTTCGGCATCGGCGGCACCTGGGGCCCGCTCGCCGCGCACTTCAAGCCGATGACCGGCGGCATCGCCTACTGGGCACGACCCGGCACCATCCGCCTCCCCCCCTGGCCGCGGCAGGTGCCGCTGACCGGTGGCGACAGCCGCACGGTCTTCGACGTCCTGCTCTACCTCACCACGCTCGGCAGCTTCATGTACGCGATCGTCCTCGGCAGCTCGACCGCCATCGACGGCCTCGGAGGCATCGAGATGGTCAACCCCCTCTCGATGGCGATCTCGGCCGGTCTCCTCACCCTGTGCGGCCTGCGCGACAAGACGCTGTTCCTCGCCGCGCGCGGCGAGCAGTACGTGCCGATCCTGATCATCTCCGCACTGGTCGGCAGCGTGCTGACGTACACCGACTTCGTCGTCGCCGCCAAGGTGATCATCGTGATCGTGTGGCTCGGCGCCTCGGTCTCCAAGCTCACCGCCCTCTTCGAGCTGGTGGTCCCCCCGATGGTGTCGAACGCGCCGTTCGTGCCCAGATTCCTGAAGAGGGCCCACTACCGATCCATCCCCGACGATTTGAAACCATCCCGTCTGGCGTGGGTCATGGCGCACGTCCTGGGCACGCTCGCCGAGTTCTTCGTGCCGCTCGTCCTGCTGTTCAGCACCAATTGGGTGATCACGCTCCTCGCCGTCGGCTCGATGGTGCTCTTCCATCTCTTCATCACCCAGACGTTCCCTCTGGCGGTGCCGCTGGAGTGGAACATCGTCTTCGCCTACCTCACGATCTTCCTCTTCGCCGGCCACTTCGCGGGCGACGGCTACGGGGTCGGTGACTTCAGCGAGGGATGGATGCTCCCGGCGCTCGTCGCGCTCCTGGTGGTCTTCCCGATCCTCGGCAACCTGCGCCCCGACCTCGTTTCCTTCCTGCCCTCGATGCGCCAGTACTCCGGCAACTGGGCATCGGCCACCTGGGCGTTCCGACCCGGCGCCGAGGCCAAGCTCAACCAGCTCGACAATCCTGCGAGGAACCAGATCGACCAGCTCGTCGACGGCATGGGCTACGACCCCGACGTCGCCGAGATGACGATGCAGATGACGCTGGCGTGGAGGTCGATGCACGCCCAGGGCCGTGGTCTCTTCTCGGTACTGCAGCACTACCTGGGCGAGGAGTACGAGACCTACTCGCTGCGCGAGGCGGAGTTCTGCTGCAACGCGATCATCGGCTGGAACTTCGGCGACGGTCACCTGCACGACGACCAGCTCATCGAGGCCATCCAGAGACGGATCGGCTTCGAGCCCGGCGAGTTCGTGGTCGTCTGGGTCGAGTCTCAGCCGTTGCACAAGAAGACGCAGGCCTACTTCGTCATGGATGCCGCACTCGGGATCGTCGAGCGAGGCACCTGGCTGGTCGAGGACTGCGTCAACGCCCAGCCGTGGCTGCCCGACGGCCCCGTGCCGGTCGAGGTGACCTACCGCCACCCTCAGCACCACCCGCTGTCGGCGACCCCTCGCTCCCACGCATGACGGGACCCGCCGTCGAGAGGTCGTGACGACGGACTGTTCGTCGGAACCAAACAGCGACCCGGTCGTTCGTGCGCCTCGACGGTGACACGCGTCACTCGCCATGTGTCACGATGCATGGATGCCAGACGTGATGACCGACCGCCTCACGACACGCTCGCTGGTCGAGCAGGCTGCTTCGAACCTCCACGACCGCGCCGGCGATCTCAGCAAGGCGATGCGCACCCGTCTCTCGACGCGGATCGTCGAGCTCGAGGGCGAGGGCGCCATCTTCGAGCTCCTCTACGCCAGCATCGAGGGAAACATCGAGAACATTTTCTACTCGTTGCGCCACGACGTCGCGGTCGACAACATCGAACCGCCGTCCGCGGCCTACGAGTACGCGCGTCGGCTGGCCCAGCGCGGAGTTCCGGTCAGCTGCTTGGTCCGCGCCTACCGGCTCGGCCAGCAGTTTCTCCTGGAGCAGGCGTTCGTGGAGTTCGAGACGATGGGCGCCGAGCACGAGCAGCGGGCCACCGCCTTCGAGCGGTTCGTGGCGGTGACGTTCGAGTACATCGACTGGATCTCCCAGCGAGTCATCACCGTCTACGAGGAGGAGCGCGAGCGCTGGCTCGCCGAGCGGAGCAGCGCACGAGCGGGCAAGATCGAGGCCCTGCTCGCGGGAGCCGAGACTGACATCGACGCAGCCGAGGCGGTCATCGGCTATCGTCTGCGCGTCACCCACCTGGGTGCCGTGCTTTGGGTCCACGAGACAGGTACGCAGCAGGACCAGGTCGCCCGCTTCACCAAGGCGGCCGCGGCGATCGCCGAGCAGCTGGGCACGAAACGCAATCCGTTGGTGCTCCCTCGCGATCGGGCCAGTGCCTGGGCATGGTTCGCCGTGCACGAGGAGGTCGATCCACCGCTCGACGCCGTCCAGGAAGTGCTCGCCGTCATCGACGGTCCCCCTATGCCGATGGTCGCCTTCGGACGCCCCAGCTCGGGGTTGTCCGGCTTCGGCCGCACGCACCGGGAGGCGCTGAAGGCGCAGCAGGTCGCTCTCGTCAGAGACGATCCGTCACGCCCGGTCGCCGGCTTCGCCGAACCCGGGCTGAACGTCGCCGCGCTCCTCGCCCACAACCTGCAAAGCACACGCGACTGGGTCCACGACACGCTCGGCGACTTGGCACTCAGCGACGAGCACCACGAGCGCCTTCGACGTACCCTCCTGCTCTTCTTCCAGCACGAGAGCAACTACACCGCCACCGCCGAGGCGATGTCGATGCACAAGAACTCGGTCAAGTATCGGATCGCCTCGGCCGAGAAGGCGATGGGCCGGGCGATCAGCAGTGACCGGCAGGCCATCGAGCTCGCTCTCACGGCCTGCGACTGGCTGGGACCGGCCGTCCTGGACGCGCACGACGTCTGAGACAGCTCTTGTTCGTCACCACCACACGGAGCCCGCACCACCAGCAGAGCTGACCATTCCGCTGCGTCGTCGAGGACCTTAAGTTCGTGAGCGTGGTGAACGCGATCGTGGTCGGCAGCGGACCCAACGGCTTGGCAGCGGCGTTGTCCCTGGCCCGGGCAGGAGCGGATGTCACCGTCCTCGAGGCGCACGACGAGGTGGGGGGAGGCACCCGGACCGTCCAGCCGTTTGGCGACGGGATCCTCGTCGACCACTGCTCGGCGATCCACCCCATGGCACGTCAGTCGCCCGCTCTGGCTGGCCTCGACGCCCACGGTCTGCGCTGGGCAAGTCCGGAGATCGACGCTGCCCACCCGCTCGACCATGCGCCGGCCGCGCTCCTGCATCGATCGGTCGAGCAGACCGCAGCCGGCCTCGGTCGCGACGGACGACGCTGGCGAAAGCTGTTCGCAGCGTCGTCGCGTAGCTACGACCGTCTGGCGGGGGACATCCTCGGACCGGTGGTGCACCTGCCGCACCACCCACTGCTGCTGGCGCGCTTCGGTGCACCCACCCTGCTACCCGCCGCTCTGCTGGCCCGCGCATTCCACACCGACGCCGCCCGCGCGCTCTTCCTCGGCACCACGGCGCACGCCATGCGTCCGCTCACGGAGCTGCTCTCCTCGGCCATCGGCGTCGGCATCCTGACGGCCGGGCACCACGACGGTTGGGCAGTAGCGGTGGGGGGGACCCAGACCATCACGGCCGCGATGGCCGCAGCACTGGCAGACCTGGGCGTCACGATCGAGACGGGTGTCGAGGTCACCCACCTGTCACAGCTCCCACGTGCCGACGCCGTCATGCTGAATGTCGCTCCCGACGCCGCCGTGCAGATCTGCGGCGATCGGCTTCCCTTCGCCACGCGTCGCGCATACCGGCGCCACCGGCACGGCCCCGCGGTGTTCAAGGTCGACCTCGTCGTCCAGGGGGGCATCCCCTGGCGCGATCCTGAGGTCGGGCGCGCCGGGACGGTTCACCTCTCCGGGGGTCCCGAGGAGATCATCGCCGGGGAGAGAGCAGTTGCGGACGGAAGGATGCCGCAGCGTCCCTTCGTGCTCCTGGGACAGCAGTATCTCGCCGACCCAAGCCGCTCGCTCGGGGACCTGCACCCGGTCTACGCCTACGCCCACGTGCCCGCCGGCTACGACGGTGACGCCACCGATCCCCTGATCGCGCAGATCGAGCGCTTCGCC
>JAPKDO010000307.1 GCA_028822535.1 Acidimicrobiales bacterium | reverse complement strand
GCCGGCGAGCACGTTCTACTTCTGAGGTCGCACAACATGGGCTGATGGTGGCAAACCGACCTCAGCACCCGAGCTGGGAGATATGACCATGACCGCTGTGCAATGCGTCCGACGCACCCGCATCGCGACGACTCTCGTGTTTGTGGGGGCGTCGCTCGTGGTCGGGTTCTCCCCGATCGCCGACGCCGCACCGACCGTCATCACCGATGCCGAGGGCTATCGATTCGAAGTCGATCCCGACGACCCGGGTGGCGGAGCGACGGCAGTCGGACGCGGACCCGGTCCACATCCGACCGTGGCGGCCATCCCCGGGACCGTCGACCACGAGGGCGTCGTGTACGACGTGAAGCGGATCGGAGTCGGCGCATTCACGAACGTCGGGACGTGGGCGAACTCCGTGGTGATCCCTCCAGAGGTGGAGGTGATCCACGACCGCGCGTTCCGCCGCACCTCCGGTGCCGGTCTGCCGACCGTCACGTTTTCCGATGGTTCCGCGCTCCAGGCCATCGGCGAGTACGCCTTCGCGTACAACGCACTGACCGCCGTCGAGCTCCCGACGACCATGAGGACCCTTGGACCGAACGCGTTCATGAACAATGAAATCACTTCGCTCAGGCTCAACGAGGGCCTCGAGGCTGTTCCCGACCACGCGTTCGTGGGGAACGACCTCGACGGCGAGGTGGTGATCCCGGACAGCGTCCAGTCGATCGGGCGTTATGCGTTCGCACACAACGTCACGCTCGACTCGCTCGTGATCGGCGCCGACACCACCTCCATCGGCGAGTACGCCTTCACCCAGGCGTTCGGGCCTGGCCAGTTGGCCGGCATCCAGTTCGGCTCCGCGGTCGAGACGATCGGAAAGCATGCGTTCTCGTACAACAGCCTGACGAGCGTGACGTTCCCCGATTCGCTGCGCTCGATCGGCGACGACGCCTTCTGGAACAATGGCATGTCGACGGTGACGTTCGGTTCGGGGTTCGAGACCATGGGTGCCCGAGCGTTCAGCCAGAACTCCATCGAGCACGTGGTCTTCCCCGCGACCCTGACAGCCATCGGCTCGCAGGCATTCGACATCCAACGGATCGACGGCGTCGTGCGTGGCCCGCGCACAGCGACCATGCTCGGCCCCATCCCGACGATCGTGCGAGGGAGTGGGTGGGGCTCGTTCGATGGGAGCCGGACGTGGAACGACCCCGCCACCGTCACCAACATCCACTACCGAGCCGAGTTCGGCGCAGACGACGAGACGGTGGGGTACACCGATCCGCACTGGATGGATTACCCGACCATCCCGCTTTTCCCGGTGACGTTCGACCTGAACGGACACGGCGATTCATTCGTCGTCGATGTCCTGCGAGACGAACTCGTCGCCGAGCCGGACGACCCGACGGCCGACGGCTATGCCTTCAGCGCTTGGTCCGCCTCAGCGGAGGGCGACGCCGGCTCGTTCCCCTTCGACGACCCGATCGAGGAAGCGACCACGGCGTACGCAGTGTGGGAGGAGGAACCGGCCTCGACCCCAGCGCCGACGCCGACGGCTCCGGTGACCTCCCCGGGGTCCACGGCTCCGCCGGCCTCACCCGTGGACTCCGGCCCGGCAGCCGCCGAGGAGCCGGTCGACCCCCAGCCCGCAGCACTCCAGTCGGTCACGCTGAGTGTGCCGGCCACGCCAACCGTCGCCCAGCCAGCCTTCACCGGCTGACCTTCCTCCCATCTCGCGACGTGCGAAGAAGTCGGTCGAATGCGCCCTGCCGTCAACGAATCGAGCACGCCTCGAGCGGACGCCCTCGTCGAGATGGCAAAGCGAGCCCACGATGCGGGCACATCCGGCGGCGCCGACCGGAAGCCTCTCATCTCGGTCGTCGCCGGGCCCGACGCACTCGCCCGAGGGTTGGCAGAACTGTGGGACGGCACCGTCCTCTCGCCCCGTCAGTTGGCCGACCTCCTCCGAGACGACCCGGTCATCGAGCGCTACACGTTCGGATCGGACGACGTCTCCGTTCGTCCCCGACCTGTGAGCGTGTCCCCACGCCGCAGCGACACGCTGCTCGTTCAGGCTTCGCGGCGGCACAGCCATAGGCTGCCGGGGTGGCTGAATTCATCTTCCAGATGCAGAACCTCAACCGGTTCTACCCGCCGGACAAAGAGGTGCTGCGCAACATCAACCTCTCGTTCTTCCCCGGCGCCAAGATCGGCGTCATCGGGCACAACGGCTCGGGCAAGTCGTCACTGCTGAAGATCATGGCCGGCCTCGACGACGAGTACGACGGCGTCGCACGCCTCTCCCCCGGCTACACCGTGGGCTACCTGCCCCAGGAGCCGCACCTCGACGAGTCGAAGGACGTCCGCGGCAACGTGATGGACGGCGTGGGAGACACGGTCGCGCTCCAGGAGGAGTACGACGCCGTGCTCGCCAGCTACGCCGATCCCGACGCCGACTACGAAAAGATCGGCGCCAAGCAGGCCGAACTCGAAGCGAAGATGGCTGCAGCCGGCGACCAGAACGTGGACCGCACCGTCGACATCGCCATGGACGCGCTGCGCTGCCCTCCCGGAGACTCCCCCGTCCACAACCTCTCCGGCGGTGAGCGGCGTCGTGTCGCGCTCGCACGCATCCTGTTGTCGAAGCCTGACCTGTTGCTGCTCGACGAGCCCACCAACCACCTCGACGCCGACTCGGTCGCGTGGCTCGAGCGCACCCTGCAGGACTACGCCGGCACCGTCGTGGCCATCACCCACGATCGCTACTTCCTCGACAACGTGGCCGGCTGGATCCTCGAGCTCGACCGCGGCCGCGGCTATCCCTACGAGGGCAACTACTCGGGCTGGCTCGAGCAGAAGAAGAATCGCATGGAGGCCGAGGACAACTCGGACATGAAGCGGCGTGAGACCCTTGCCCGAGAACTCGACTGGATCCGCAGCTCACCCAAGGCGAAGCAGTCCAAGGGGCGAGCGCGCATCAAGGCGTACGAAGAGTTGGCCAAGCAGGCCGACGCCGGCGGTGGCCGACTCGAGAAGCTCGAGATCGCCATCCCGCCCGGCAACCGCCTGGGCGACGTCGTCATCGAGTTCGACAACGTCACCAAGGGGTTCGGCGACCGACTCCTGATCGACGACCTCAGCTTCAAGCTGCCCCCGGCCGGGATCGTGGGCGTCATCGGGGCCAACGGCGCCGGCAAGACGACGATGTTCAAGCTCATCACCGGGAACGAGAAGCCCGACGACGGCGACATCACCATCGGCAAGACGGTCGAACTCTCCTACGTCGACCAGGACCGCGACGTCCTCGACGACGACAAGACCGTCTACGAGGAGATCACCGGCGGCGTCGACAACCTCATGATCGGCAAGCGCGAGATCCACGGACGCGCCTACGTGTCGAGCTTCAACTTCAAGGGCTCCGACCAGCAGAAGAAGGTCGGCGTGCTGTCGGGCGGCGAACGCAACCGCGTCCTCCTCGCCCGCAAGATCCGAGAGGGCGGCAACGTGCTGCTCCTCGACGAGCCCACCAACGACCTCGACGTGGACACGCTCCGAGCGCTCGAGGACGCGCTCGAGACGTTCCCCGGCTGTGCGGTGGTCATCTCGCACGATCGCTGGTTCCTCGACCGGCTCGCGACACACGTGCTCGCATTCGAGGGCGACTCGCAGGTGCGGTGGTTCGAGGGCAACTTCACCGAGTACGAGGAATGGCGCAAACGCGAGTTCGGCATCGACGCCAACGAACCGCACCGCATCAAGTACAAGCCGGTCACCCGTACCTGAGCGACGCATTTCGACACCATTGGCGACATCGCCGCCACTCCGGGTCCTAGAGTCCGCCGTGGTGAGCCGTGTCCGCAGCGCCGAGCAACGGGGGGTGGCGTCCCGAGTCCTGATCGTGGATGACGATCGCGACGCGCGCACGCTCGTCGCCACCGCGCTGGAGCTGGCCGGTCACACGTCGATCCAGGCCGAATCGGCGGACGAGGCACTCCGTGTCCTCGACGCCGAGCAGGTCGATGCCGTGATCCTCGACCGGGCGATGCCGGGTACGGACGGCATCGAGTGTCTCCGGCTCATCCGCCAGTCCACGGACACCGTGCGCATCCCCGTGGTCATGGTCACCGCGTCCGCCGGCAACGACGAGATCGTGGCCGCTCTCGACCTCGGTGCCGACGACTACATCACCAAGCCGTTCGCTCCCGGCGAACTCGTCGCGCGCGTCATGCGCCTGATCCGCGGGCACGCCGAATGGGTGTCTCTCCTGCGCGACGAGGCGCATCGCCGGACCGCGCTGTTGTCGGCCGCGGCATCGTCTTCGACCACCACCACGGTCGAGCAGGGGGCGATGGACCTCGCCGAGGAGTTGTACTCGTTGGACGATGCGCGTGGCGCCGCGATGATCGAGTTGATCGGCGATGACGTCGTCGTGCTCGCGTCCAAGGGCGACGACCCGATGGGGCACATCACGAGCGCTCTACATGGAAAGGATCTCGGCGCCTACCTCAACGCGCGTGCGACGTTGGGTCTGTGGCTCGAACCGATCACCGATCCGACCTCGTCCTCGGTGGTGTCCCTCGTGCCGATCCGCGTCGATGACGTGGTCGTCGGACTGGTG
>JAPKDO010000306.1 GCA_028822535.1 Acidimicrobiales bacterium | reverse complement strand
CAACGCCGTCGAGGCGACGGCACCGATGCCCGCAGCGACCGCCACGACTGGCACGCGGAGGCGGAGCGCCGCCCAGACGATGAGCCCCCACCCGACGAGGTCGGGGAGGAGATCGATCGAAGTCGTCCGGAAATCGAGGCCGATGAGGACGACGGCGATCGCGATCGCGTGCAGCGGCCGCACGATCAGCCGGTGATGGCCGCCACGATCTCGTCGATCGCTGCGTCTGCGAGCGCCCGCATCTCGTCGTCGGTCCGATCCTGGATGGGGTGCGGCACGAACACGCGGGCAGCGTCGAAGCCCAGCGCCTCCGCCTGCGCCGCCGATGCGACCTCGAACTCGGAGGACGCGATGAACACGCCCGGGAGGCCACGCCGTTCGAGATCTGCGATGTCGTGCACACTGCACGACGTGCACGAGCCTCAGTCGGCGAGTGCCTCGATGATGAGGTCGCACTTGGTCGCGATCTCGTGGCGGAGGTCGACCGGTGCCGGCTTCGTGTAGGTCGGTTTGGCGAACCGAAGGACATCGGCTGCGCCCCGATCGCGTAGGCCGGCTTCGACCCGGTCGAGGAAGATGTCGCCTCGCGGCTTGGTGATGTCGAGGAGTCCGACCACCTTGCCGTCGAGTGTCGCGGGACGATCGAGGAGTGCTCGTTCGGCCACCTCGCGTTCCGACGTCGGGTCCAGGACGGAGTTGCCGTTCGTGGTCATGAGATCTCCCGTGTCACTGGATCCGAACCCTCTTCGCCGTTCACCCAACCACCGATGATCGCCGAGAACAACCCGGCGCCGCCGCCCGCATGGCAGATCAGCAGACCACCGTCACGGAACTTCGGCAGCTCCATGCCGGCGAAGCCCTCCGGAAGCCCTTCGGCGATGCCGTCGGCGTGCGCGATCAGCTCGTCGGAGTCGAGCGTCAACAACTCCGCCAGACGGCCTTCCAGCCGGGAGCGGTCCCACCCGTCGTCGGCGAGCACGCGCCCGTGTTCGGGCGAGATCACCAGCATCGCGTCGATCTTGATGCACAGTTTCGGATGGGCGACCGAACGCAGGCACGCGGCGAACGTCCTCGCCAACGACTCGGCGGTCCGCGACTTCTGGTCGATGATCGACTGTGGCCCGTGGCCGGCGAAGAGGGTGACGGCGTCGACGCCAGGGTCGACGCCCCGTGACACCGAGAGCGGGGAGAGCGGGGAGCCCTCTTCCTGTTCGGGGAAGCACCAGCCGAGTTTTCCCGGCGAACCCATGGTCGCCCGGTCGACGCCACCGGGCTTGCCGCCACCGACGTTGCGGATGACGAGTTGGAGGGCTCGACCGATCGTGGCGTTGGCGCGGTTGCCCTGGCCGAGCGCGTTCACCCCGTCGTTCATCCCGATGCGCTGCCGCACGGGGCCGTTCACGACGATGATCGGACCGGAGAAGAACGTCGTTGCGAGGAGGCCGTGCATGTTGAACTCGGTCGTGCATGCGGCCTCGAGCGCGGTCAACACGACGGGGAGGTACTCGGGCAGACAGCCGGCCATCACCGCGTTGACGGCGACCTTCTCGACCGTGCACTCGACGAGGTCGGGTGGGACGACGGTCACGACGTCGTCCGGTGAGCGGTCGGTGCCCTCGAGCATCCGGGCGACGCGCGCCTCGGTCGGAGGGATGACCGGGAGGCCATCGCTCCAACCCCGGTCGTACATGGCCTCGAACTCGTCCTCGAGCGCAGCGAAGTCGATCCGTCGACTCCGGAGTCCCGATGCCGAGAAGCGAGCGCGGAGTTCGTCGGCACGCGACGGATCGACCGACAACGATCCGCACCCGGGGCGCCAATCGGGCAGGTCGGGTCCGAGCCCGTCGACGCGGAGGAATCTCTCCCAGTCGTCTCGCTGCCATCCGACGATGCGGTCGGTCTCCTCGCCGTCTTCGATCCGAAGCAGCGTCGGGACCGTCTCGATGTCCCAGTGGTACGAGACCGACAGGTCGGAGTCGTCGCCCGCCCCCACGCCGGAGGGGAACGACGGGTCGTCCTGTGACCACACGACGAAACCGTCGCCCGCGAGGCCCTGCAACACCGGTTCGACGAGGACACACGTCGGACAGTCGCGCTTGACGATGGCGACGATGCCATCGGGCAGTGCCGGGCGGGCGGTGGTCATGCGGAGAGGAAGTCGACGACGATCCGGTTGAAGCGTTCGGGATCCTCGAGCTGGAGGAAGTGCCCCACGCCGTCGAGCACCTCGACCCGGGAACGTTCGTGGGTGAAGTGAGCCGCCGTCGGCTCGGCGAAGGAAACGCCGAGGCAACCGTCGTCGCGGCCGTGGAGGTACAGCGCCGGGATCGATACCGGGCCGGCGCCGGCGTTCTGGATGTCGTCGTACTTCGGGTCGACGCCCACCCCGCCGATGGTCGCTCGGTAGTAGCCGAGCGCGGCGGCGAGGTTCTCCGGGTCGGCGAGGGCGTTCTTCAGTGCTCGGAGCGCGTCGCTCGCTTCGTCAGCCGACAGGCCCGGCGACCAGTCGGCCCACAGTCCGTCGATGAACGCCATGTCCTCCATCTGGACGACGGCATCGGCCAGCGGGTGCTGGAAGAAGAACATGTAGAACGATCGCTTGATCTGCTCGTAGTCGAACAACATCCCGGCGGCCACGGCGGGGTGCGGGACCGACGCCGCGACCATCGCCTTCCAGCGATCCGGTTCGTGGTTCACGGCGGGGTAGACCGCGGTCGCCCCCCAGTCGTGGCCGATCAGCACGGCGTCGCCGTCGCCGCCGAGCGCGTCGTGCAGCGCGTTCGCATCGGTGGCGAGCGCACCCTGCTGGTAGCAGCCGTCGGAGGGCACGGCCGTCGGGGCGTAGCCGCGCATCCACGGCGCCACCGCACGGTAGCCAGCGTCGGCCAGCGCCGGGAGGAGGTGTTTCCAGCCGTGGGGCGTGTCCGGGAAGCCGTGCAGGCAAAGCGCCAACGGCCCTTCACCCATCTCGAGAAATGCGAATTCGAGTCCGTTCGCCTCGACGTGGGCCTGTGTGAAGTTCGATGACTGGGAGTCCATGGCTTGGGACCGTACCCCCACCCCCTGCCTAACCTCCGGGCCATGCCCACGAAGACGAACCCTGGCAACCACTTCGAGGACTTCGAGGTCGGCCAGGTCATCGAGCACGCCACCCCGCGCACCGTGACGAGCGGCGATCGGGCGCTGTACGGCGCCCTGTATCCGACGCGGTTCGCGTTGCCGTCCTCCGACGAGTTCGCTCGCGGCTGCGGCCTCGACCCCGCACCGGTCGAGGAACTCATCGGCTTCCACATCGCGTTCGGCAAGACCGTCCCCGATGTGTCGCTCAACGCCGTCGCGAACCTCGGCTATGCCGAGTGCCGCTTCCATCAACCCGTCGTCCCCGGCGACACACTCCGCACGAGCTCCGAGGTCATCGGTCTCAAACAGAACTCGAGCGGCAAGACGGGGGTCGTCTACGTCCGGTCGACCGCGACGAACCAGCGAGGCGACGTCGCCATCGACTGGGCTCGCTGGGTCATGGTCCGCAAGGCCGACATCGATGCGCCGGCGCCCGAGACCGTTGTCCCGGACCTCGCCGACGTGGTCGACCCCGCCGACCTGATCGTGCCCGAGGGCCTCGACTTCACGAACTACGACTTCGCCGCTGCCGGCGAACCGCATCGCCTCGGCGACTACTCGGTGGGGGAGAAGATCGACCATGTCGACGGCGTCACGCTCACCGATGCCGAGCACATGATGGCGACCCGCTTGTGGCAGAACACCGCCAAGGTCCACTTCAACACCGAGGCGCGCGACGACGGCCGCCGTCTCGTCTACGGCGGACACGTCATCAGCCTCGCCCGGGCGCTGTCCTTCAACGGTCTCGCGAATGCGCAGACGATCACCGCGATCAACGCCGGTGCGCACACCGCTCCCGCGTTCGCAGGCGACACGATCTACGCATGGTCCGAGGTGCTCGACGTCGCCGAGACATCGGCGCCCGGCGTCGGGGCACTGCGCCTGCGGCTGGTGGCCACCAACGAGCGTGACGAGACGATGACCCTCCGTGGCGACGACGGCAAGTACGCGGACGGCGTGCTGCTGGATCTCGACATCTGGACGCTCTGCCCTGTGTGACGCTCGTTACACGCTGCCCGCCCGTCGCCCCGATGGGGTTAGCCTGCGGTCACTGCTACGAGGGGGAAACTCGCACGTGAACGTCACCTTCTACGGGGTTCGCGGCTCCACTCCGTGTCCTGCGGAGGGGAACCGGCGCTACGGCGGCAACACGTCGTGCGTCGCGCTCGAGTCCCCGGGACACGAACCCATCGTCCTCGACCTCGGCACGGGTCTTCGCATGTACGGCGAGACCCTCCCGCACGACGGTTCGTTCACGGGGCACGCGCTGGTGACGCACGTGCACTGGGACCACGTCCAGGGCCTGCCGTTCTTCATGCCGGTGCTCCAGCCGGGGGCGTCGTTCGACGTGTACGGGCCGCCCCTTCCCGACCAGTCGTTGGCCGAGTGCTTCGCGACCTTCGTCGCCCCGCCGTACTTTCCCGTGTCGGTCGACCAGCTGCCGGGCGTCATCAACTTCCACGACGTCTGCGATTCCGACCTGAGC
>JAPKDO010000305.1 GCA_028822535.1 Acidimicrobiales bacterium | reverse complement strand
ACAGCCGTGGTCACGGGCGCGAACTCCGGCATCGGGCTCGAGACCGCACGAGAACTGGCACGAGCCGGCTACCGGACCATGTTGCTCTGCCGCAGTCCGGAACGGGCTGCGGCGGCGAAGGCCGACATCGACGGATCGGCCCGGGGCGCCGACACCGAGATCGTGCTCGCCGACCTCGGCAGCCAAGCCCAGGTCCGCCGGGCGGCCGGCGACATCGCCGCACGCGTCGACGCGCTCGATCTGTTGGTGAACAACGCCGGCATCACCATCCGCTCGCGGGAGGAGACCGATGAGGGCATCGACGCCATGCTCGCCATCAACCACCTGGGACCGTTCCTCCTGACCAACCTGTTGCTCCCACTGCTGCACGCGGCTCCTTCGGCACGGATCGTGAACCTGGCGAGCGATGCACACAAGTGGGGGAAGGTCCATCTCGACGATCTCCAGGCTGCGGGCGGCTACGGCCTGTTGGGCATGCAGCGCTACGCCGACACGAAGCTCATGAACATCCACTTCACCCGAGAGCTGGCGCGTCGACTCGAGGGCACCGAGGTCACCACGAACTGCGTCCATCCCGGCGCCGTTCGCACCAACCTCGGTGATCCCCCGGCCATCGTGCGAGCGGTCGTCGGCCTGTTCTTCCAGTCGCCCGAGAGGGGCGCCCGCACGTCGTTGGCCGCCGCGCTCGATCCGGAGTATGCCGAGACGAATGGGAGTTACTTCGCCAACGGCAAGCCGGCGGATGGGCGTCTGGCGAAACGAGCCGTCGACGACGACGTCGCCAGGGAACTGTGGGAACGGTCGACCGAGCTGGTGGGCCTCGACTGATGCAGGTCGTCGGGAGCGGTTTCGGACGGACGGGCACGCAGTCGACGAAGCGCGCCCTCGAGATCCTCGGGTTCGGTCCGTGCCACCACATGGAAGAAGTGGTGCGTCACCCCACCGAAGCCCGTGAGTGGGTCCGCATCGCGCAGGGCGGTGCCGCCGACTGGACGTCGCTGATGGCGCGCTACGGGTCGTGCGTCGACTTCCCGGCATCCACCGTCTGGAAGGAGCTGATCGAGGCGTTTCCCGACGCGAAGGTGCTCCACACCGTCCGGGACCCCGACCGCTGGTACGACTCGACGCGATCGACGATCTACCGATCCAGCGAGTTCATCACGGGTTGGCTGCGGACGTTCACGCCGGCCGGGTATCCGGTCGAGATCGCCGATCGCATGGTGTGGGACGGGCTCTTCGACGGCCGTTTCGAGGACCGGGACCACGCGATCGCCGTCTACGAGAACTGGACCGCCGACGTGATCGCTTCGGTGCCGGCCGAGCGGTTGCTCGTGTTCGACGTGGCAGAGGGATGGGAGCCTCTGTGCGCATTCCTCGACGTCCCTGTCCCCGACCAACCGTTCCCACGGGTCAACGATCGCGAGACCATGCTGCGGCGGATGCACGGCGCTCGCTGGGCCGGCCGCGTGCTCCCCGTCGCCGCGATCTTGGCTGCCGGCTACGCAGCGAGACCGGCGGTGCGGGCGGCCCAGCGCCGTTTCGGCACGAGCACCAGCACGGCGAGCTCGGTCATCGCTCCGATCCGCGCGCCATGGCCCTCAGCAGCGGGATCGATTCGACCTTCTCCGGGGTCAACTCGTCCCAGTGGATCCGGCCGCCGGTCGTCCGCTTCGGGCACTCGATCACCCGGTCGGGCGTGACGATCACGTCGAGGCCGAAGTCATGGTCGCCCATCGGGATCTCGCCGGCGTCGCGGAGTTGGAGCTCGTGGACCGTGGTCACCACGACGGTCTCCGGGCCGATGAGTCCAGCCTGTGACGCGAGGGCGTACTCGAGGTCGGAGAAGCCTCCGCCCTTGCCCAGACGGGCGCCCGTCTCGTCCACGGCGACGCACCCCGTCACCACCAGGTCGACGGGTGCGAGATCCTCGACCTGGACGGTCTTCGCGCTCGCCGAGGCTCCCTTGATCGAACTGGACTTCCGCGCGTTGTCGGCCAGATCGTCGGGATCGAGGAGGAAGAAGGGGTCGTCCTCGGCCAGGCGGGGGACCGCCATGTACACGACTTTCCCGTCCTCGAGGGCTCGCTGACGCACCGGCCACTGCGGCGAGTCGGGGTTCGCCTTCACCGCCGTCGCCCGCCCCCATGCGCCGGTGCCACGGAGGCGTTCGGCTGCGGCTTCGGCGCCGACGAAGTTGGGGATCCGACCGTCGGGACGAGGGAACCGAGCGACACCCTCGACCGACATGCGTCCCCACGTGTCCTCGCGCAGCGCGGCCTTGACCTCGAGCAGGTCGGCGTCGCCACCGGCGTCATGGTCGTGCCGGGGCGGCGTCACAACAAGGTGGCCGGCGTGGCCACGGCCACAGCCACCAGGGTGATCCACGAGACACGCTTGGCCGATGGCGCCGTCGCATGCAGTCGTCGGAAGAAGGCACGAAGCCGATCCGGGGTGGTGATCGACCGGGCTGCCACGAGCGACAGACCTCTCGTCAACCCGAACGTGGCCATGATCGCCATCGCCCCGGCTGGGTGGCCGACGAAGAGCGCGCATCCGAGCGCCGCGAACACGCCTGCGCTCGTGATGTAGGTGAGGACGCCGGCGCCCAACTGGAACCCGAAGCCGGTGGCGTAGACCCACCGTCGGTACCGGGTGAGCCAGTCCTCGTCGACCTGCCGGCGGAGGCTCGGGAGGGCGGCGCCCCGCCACTCGACGATCCCGGCTGCGAAGACCACGATCGCAGCGGAGAGCACCGCCGCGTCGGGAGACGACACGGCGTCAGCCGCCAGCCCGGCGATACCGATGACCACTCCGGTCGTGGCACCGCCCGCGACGGACCCCAGCGCAAAGAGCGCTGCGGTCAGCCCGAATCGGTTGTTCTTGGCCCGCTCACCGAGCGGGTGGATGCTGGAGAGCATCGACTCGCCTCACGGCGACCAGGTGGACCGGATCGCACCCACGACGGCCGACACCATGCCTGCGACGAGGACGGGGACGATCACCGGGTCGAGCGTACCGACGGCCGCCGAACGGACCGCCTCCCGGCCGCTCCTACACGAGATCCGCGGCGGCTTCCTCGGCAGCGATCCAGTCCGGATGGGCCCGGACCTCGGGGCCGGCGGAGGCGCGCGCCGTCTGCGGAGAACGCAGTCGGGCCGCGATGAGATCGGCGAGCGTCACGCTGTCCCAGTCGATGAAAGCCGAGTCGGCTCTGCTGAGATTGATCTGCGTCTTGATCGGCGGCTCAGGCTCCGGCGATTCGTTCTGCGGCGGTTCTTGGCACAGATCCATGGAGTTCACCCCGGCCCACGTGTCGAAGACGAACGGCGCCGTGGCCGCCATGCCGGGGGCGGTCGCCTCGATGTAGCGGGCAGTGTCCCAGCCCTCACCGTCAGGATCGATCGGTTCGGCGTAGATCGCCACGTGGTCGCCCGTGTCCGACAGCACGAAGCCGACGGACACGTCGTAGAGACCGACCCGCGTCACCCTCTGGCCGAGCGGCTCGAGGAACGGGTCGAACAACTCCTTGAGCGCCCGCTCGTCGTTGGCCGGGATGTCGGTCGGTGTCGACGTGGTGGTCGTCGACGGCACCTCCGCCGCGGCGTCGCCGTCGTCGTCGTCGCTGCACGCCGCCACGAAGACCGATCCGACGGCTGCGCCCGCCCCGATCGTGATGAACTGCCGTCGGGTCCACACCATGGTGGAACGCTAACCAACCGGAGCTTCCGGCCCGCACCAGGCGCCGGGGTATCGTTCGACCTCGATCGTCCACGGCGGACGACGAGACGATGGAAGGACAACCCACCATGCGACGAATTCTCGGTGCACTCGGAGTGCTCGCGATCCTGATCGGTAGCGGCGCAGCAGCCGGTGCTGCGACCCGTTCTGCGACCGGCGCCGTGGACACGGCGATGACGATCGACCCGACGAGCGGCCCCGCCGGCACCGCATTCACGGTCGCGGGCGGCGACTGCACCGCCGGCGACGGCGGCGACATGACCGTCGAGCTCTTCGCCGAAGGAACCGTCGAGTCCAAGACGAAGGTCGTGCCGAACGAGGCCGGCGACTGGTCCACCACCCTCACCGCCGACGGTTCCCTCGAGGTCGGCACCGTCATCGACGTGGACGCCGCCTGCGTCGAGACCTTCGGTGAGGCGCAGCCCGCATTCCAGGGCTTCCGCTCGCCCGCCGGCAACGGGGGACTCGTGCGCTTCGAGTACGCCACCGCCCAGTTCACCGTGATCGCTGCGACGACCACGACCGAGTCGACGACGACCACCGAAGCGGAGACCACCACGACCGAGGTCCCGGCCGAGGTCGACGCCACTGCCGCCGAGGCGACCGTCGCCCAGCCGACCTTCACCGGCTGATCCCGGGTTCGCTCGGGTCGGAGTCCCGGATCGGCTTGGGAGCCGTTCCGGGGCCTCGGCTACGCTGGCGAACTCCTAGCGCCTGTAGCTCAATTGGATAGAGCATCTGACTACGGATCAGAAGGTTTGGGGTTCGAGTCCCTACAGGCGCGCTGCACGAATCGGTCGGCCATCCGTGGCTGTCCGGTTCCGCTGGCGCAACATCGCAGCCGCGGAACCGCGACCTCTCGCCGGTAC
>JAPKDO010000304.1 GCA_028822535.1 Acidimicrobiales bacterium | reverse complement strand
GTCCGAGACCGAACTCGGCGATCCCCTGGTCGACGCACTGGAACGCATGTCGGAGCGAGTCGACGTCCGAGATGTCGACTGGGTCGTCCAGGCCATCAAGATCCAACAGGAAGTCGGCGGCAAGCTGGCCGACCTGCTCCACACGCTGGCGGACTTCATCCGAGCGCGTGAGGAGATCCGGCGCGAGATCGACGTACTCACGGCCGAGGGACGCGTGTCGGCCTTCGTGCTCGGCGGCCTTCCGGTCTTCCTCATCTTCGCAATCCAGGTCATGAACCCCGGCTACATGGATCCGATGTTCCAAGGCTGGGGCTGGGTCTGGCTCGGCGGCGCCGGGGCGATCTGCATCATGTCGATCGGCATCATCCTGCGCATGGTCAAGTCCGTGGAGGTCTGAGCAATGGCACTGGTCATCGGCATCCTGTTCTTCGTTGCGGGTGCGGGGTTCATCGCGCTCGGCGTTCGAGAGCGGAACGACGAAGTCTCCGACGACGACGCCGGCGAATACCTCAAGAGCCTCGAGTGGACCGATGAGGAGGCCGATGAGTTCCAGCAACTCCTCCAGGAGCCGTTCCTCACCCGTGTCCTGCGACCGCTCGCCTCCCGGTTGGTCGGAACCGCGGCAGAGGTCCTGCCCGGGAACTACCGGGATCGGATCCACCAACAGTTGATCTACGGCGGCCTCACCGGGCAGTACCGCGCGGAGGAGATCATCACCGGCCAGGTCCTGCTCGGAGCGATCGGCTTCGTGGTCGGCCTGTTCCTCGTGATCGCCGGCGTCGTCAGCGCCAACATCGGCGTACTGCTCCTGATCGGTCTGCCGGTTGCCGGCGCGCAACTCCCCAAGTCGATCGTCGACCGGAAGGTGCAGGAGCGGCAGGATGCGATCCGCCGGGACCTGCCCGACACCCTCGACCTCCTCGCGATCTCCGTCGAGGCCGGGGTGGCGTTCGAGGGTGCACTCGAGGTCGTCAGCGACAACTTCGACTCCGCCCTCGCCAACGAGTTCTCCCGTACGCTGCGCGAGATGGAACTCGGCTTGCCGCGACGGCAGGCGCTCGAGAACCTGAAGCGACGCACCGAGGTCCCGGACCTATCGAACTTCATCCTGACACTGACCCAGGCCGACGCCCTCGGCATGCCGATCGGTCGGGTCCTCAAGACCCAGGCGACCGAGATGCGGCTCAAGCGTCGCGCCTGGGCGAGGGAGAAGGCGGCAAAACTGCCGGTCAAGATCCTCTTCCCGTTGATGCCGATCCTCCTGGCGACATTCATCGTGGTCCTCGGTCCCGCGGGCGCGTCGATCGGCAACGCCTTCTAACTCGACGAGGCAGTCATATCGCCGGTGCGCCGGGCCTGTTCGACTCGGCCCGCGCCTTCCGACAGCCGATCCTCATCATCCGGTGGGGCACGGCATCGGTCAGCTTCGCTCTCGCGACACCCGATGTCTCCGCTGGCGACCTCACGACGCTCGGATGGCTCGTCGTCATCGCCGCGTACGCGGTCTTCCGGACCCTTCGACCGATCAGCCCATCTGCCACGCACCGGTCGATCGGCCTGACCATCGAGGCTGGCGTCATGGGGTTGGCGTGCGTGTCGACTGGCTATTTCCTTTCTCCGTTCGCATTCTCCACGCTCACCGCCGTCGCAGTCGCAGGATTCCTGTCCGGCTTCGCCGTGTCGCTTCGACTCGCTGCCGCCTCCTGTGTTGCCATCGGACTCCCCTGGCTCATCGAAGCCTCCGACCGGGGTGAAGCGGCCCGCACGACGACGCAATGGGCCGCAGAGCTGTTCCTCGTCGGCATCGTCACCAGCTATGCGAGACGGATCTCGAGCGATGCCGACGAGCAACGTACGGCGGCTCTGGACCGCATGGGACGGCTCGGGGATGCCAACGACCTGCTGTACAGCCTCCACCAGGTAGCCCAGGAACTGCCGTCGTCACTGGATCTCGACGAGGTCCTCGACTCCACGATGGCGCGCCTGCGCGAGATGATCGACTTCGACAGCGCAGCGATCGTCCTGCGTGAAGACGCCGACGACACATGGGCGGTGGCCCGACGATTCGGCGCGCGGCTGCCCGAGACGATCATCGCGTCGGATCTGCCCAAGCCTCTCCTCGCTGCGAGCACGTCGGGTGGGGTGATCTCTGAGCCCAACCTGTTGCGGACGGGCGGTCCCGGTCTTGCGGCGCGGGCTGGAGCCGGCGTCTATGCGCCCCTCCGAGCGCGAGGGTCCTTGGTCGGGCTGCTCGTCATCGAGCATCCCGACGCGTTCAAGTTCGACTCTCGCGACGCAGACCTCCTCGGTGGTTTCGGGGAGCCCGCAGCGCTGGCCATCGACAACGCCCGTTGGTTCGCGCGCCTTCGCACCGTCGGCGCAGACGAGGAGCGGACTCGGATCGCTCGCGACCTCCACGACCGCATCGGCCAGTCCCTGGCCTATCTCGCCTTCGAGCTCGACCGGATCGTACGGAAGAACGACCGGGCCGACCCCGTCGGCGAGGACCTGGCCGGTCTGCGCTCCGACGTGCGTGGCGTCGTCCGCGAGGTGCGCGACACGCTCTACGACCTCCGAACCGACGTCTCCGACGAGAAGACCATCGAAGAGGTCCTCGGCGAGTTCGCACGGAGGGTGACCGACCGTTCCGGGATCGACGTCGTCATCCGAGTCGACGAATCCGCACGGCTCCCGCGCCTGCAGGAACGCGAGCTGTGGCGGATCGCGCAGGAAGCGATCGTCAATGCCGAGCGTCACAGCGAGTCGAGCCGGATCGAAGTCTTCTGGTTCTCGAACGGTGTCGAAGCGGTCGCAGAGGTCCGAGACGATGGCATCGGCATGCCGGACGGGCGGGTCGGCCGACTCGACAGTTACGGGATGCTCGGCATGCGAGAGCGAGCAGCATCGATCGGAGCGACCCTCTCCGTCGACTCGGTACCGCGCCGAGGCGTCACCGTGCGCGCGGCGCTCTCCGGGCGTTCCTGACACGAGGCGCGACGCCGCGCGACATCGGTACGATCGCCAGCGATCCAGGAGGACCCGATGACGATTCGGCTGCTGCTCGCCGACGACCACCGCATGCTGCGCGAGACCATGAAGCGATCGATGATCGACGAGGGCTTCGACGTGATCGCGGAGGCTGCCGACGGCCTCGAGGCCGTCACGCTCACGCTCGAACACCGGCCCGACGTCGTGCTGATGGACGTCACGATGCCCGAGTTCGACGGCGTCGAGGCGACCCGACGCATCCATGAGGCGGACGAGTCCATCCGGATCATCATGTTGACGATGCACGCCGACGAGGACGTGATCACCGCGGCGATCCGCGCTGGCGCCGTCGGTTACCTGGTCAAGGACTGCACCTTCGAGGAAGTCGCAGCGACCGTCCGCGCCGCTGTTTCCGGAGACACCGATGTCTCCGCGAACGTCGCAGCCACGATGTTGGCCGAGGCCAAGGACCTGGCGGGCGGGGACGACGCAGTGATCTCGCGTCGCGAGATCGAAGTGCTCCAACACATCGCCGACGGTTGCTCCACACCGGAAGTCGCCGAGAAGCTCTTCATCTCGCAGAAGACGGTCAAGAACCACCTGGCTTCCATCTACGCCAAGTTGGACGCCCGCGATCGCACCCAGGCCGTGCTTCAGGCCGTGCGCATGGGAATCGTCCGCCTCTACTGAATCCACTCCCGAAGCCACCACGTTCCGTGGCCGGCAGAATGTCCGACTTCCACGCTCCGCGAGGCTCTGACCTGCGAGATTGGGCACAACGGCCTATGTAGACGACACGGAACGTGGGCGATACTTCTCTTGACAGGAAGCAACGCCGACGGGATCTCCCCCGAAGGCTCTACCCAGGGAGCACCTCATGCAGCAGTTCGAAGCCTTCAAGACCTGGATCCTCGCCCGGATCAAGTCCGACCGTGGCGCCTCGCTCGTCGAGTACGCCCTCCTCGTGGCCCTGATCGCCGTCGTGTGCATCGTCGCCGTCCAGATCCTCGGCAACGAGGCCAGCAAGTCCTTCAGCTCGACCGGCGGCGCGATCAACTAGCGACGCTCTCGGGCTCAGCCCGAGTGAACTGAACCACGCTGCGAGGGCAGGCCGGCACTCGGTCTGCCCTCGCTGCGTCTCACCATCACGCTCTACCCGAAAGGTCGCGGCCTCAATGCCCGCACAGCCCCATCCCAAGGAGTCGCCCGACAAGCCGTCGGCGAACGATCGTGGAGCCGGATTCGTCGAGTATGGACTCCTGCTCGCTCTCATGGCCTTCGCACTTCTCACGATGGTGGATGCGCTCGGGGACGACACCCACGACTCGATCGACGACTCAGCCTCCAGTGTCGCTGAGTTCTGAGATCGCGGATCGGAACACGACATGCGAACTCCCCTGATCGATCAGAGACGCTCCCCGTCCCTCGGGCGCCAGGAAGCCGGAAACGAACGCGGTGCCGGACTCGTGGAGTACGCACTGCTCGTCGCGTTGATCTCCATCGTGTGTCTCTCGGCGCTCCAGGTGTTCGGCGTGACGAATGGCGGCTCGATCAACAACACGGCCGATACGTACGCATCAGCGACGAACTGAACACCCGGTGACGCAAGCGACTCCGCGCCGACAGCTGACTG
>JAPKDO010000303.1 GCA_028822535.1 Acidimicrobiales bacterium | reverse complement strand
GCGATGACGGTGCGGCGATGACCGGTAGTCGTCGGCTGGTGACGGCGGCGGTCTTCGCCGCGCCGCTGGCGTTCCTGGCGGTGTTCTTCGCCGTTCCGGCGGGGACGCTCGTGCTGACCGGACTGCGAGACGGCGGGACCTGGGACCTCGGCGCCGTGGCCGACGTGTTGACGTCGTCGTCGACGCGACGCGTCGCCTGGTTCACGCTCTGGCAGGCGACGGTGTCGACCCTGGCGACCGTGGTGCTCGCCCTCCCGGCGGCATGGCTCCTGGGGCGGCTACGAGTTCCGGGCCGGTCGTTGTTCTCCGCCGTGCTCGTGGTGCCGTTCGTGTTGCCGACGGTCGTGGTCGGGACCGCGTTCCTCGCGGTCCTGCGCCCCGACGGACCGTTGGCCGACCTGCGTCAGACGGCGACGGCGGTGATCGTGGCCCACGTCTTCTTCAACTACGCCGTCGTGGCCCGCACCGTGGGTGCTGCGTGGCTGGCGATCGACCCGTCGACCGAGGAGGCCGCCCGGACGCTCGGGGCATCGCCTTGGACGGCCTTCCGAACGGTGACGTTGCCGCAGCTGCGACCGGCGCTCGCGGGAGCGGCGTCGATCGTCTTCCTGTTCACGTTCACGTCGTTCGGGGTCGTGAAGATCCTCGGCGGTCCGCGCATCGCCACCATCGAGGTCGAGATCCATCGCGTGACGACCGAACTGCTCGACCTCCGTGTCGCCGCCGTGTTGTCGCTACTGCAGTTGTCTGCGGTCGTGGCGGCACTGATGCTCTATCGCCGGGCCGGCGTGCGTCGGGGGAGCGGCGCCATCCGTGCGGGCCGTTCCACGTTGCGGCGGCCGAGGGGCGCCGAGTGGGGCGTCGTGGGCGCGACGGTCGTCTCGGCCGGTGTCCTGCTCGGCGTCCCGATCGGCTCGCTCGTGTGGCGTTCGTTCGACACCGCCGACGGGCTCGGACTCGCGTACTACCGGGCGCTCGACACCGTGGGCCGGGGCAGCGTCGCCTTCGTGCCCCCGACCGAGGCGATCCACAATTCGCTGCTCTTCGCGTTCGCCGCGGCGACGACCGCGCTGGTGGTCGGTGGACTCGCCGCCGTCGGCCTGCACCGCCTCGGACGCCGGGCTCGGGGCTTCGCCGACTCGTCGCTCATGTTGCCGCTGGGCACGTCGGCAGTGACGGTCGGTCTCGGGTTCCTGATCGCATTGGACGAACCGCCGCTCGACCTGCGCACGTCGCCGATCCTGATCCCGGCAGCGCAAGCGGTCATCGCCATCCCGTTCGTGGTGCGGACGGTCCTGCCGGCGCTCGACGCCGTGCCCTCCCGTCTGCGCGACGCCGCGGCATCGCTCGGCGCATCACCGTGGCGGGTCTGGACGAGTGTCGATCTCCGCCTGCTCCGCCGCCCGGCGCTCGTCGCTTACGGGTTCGCGTTCGCCATCTCGCTCGGCGAGTTCGGGGCCACGGTCTTCATCGCCCGCGCCGATGCGCCCACCGTCCCGGTGGCGATCTTCCGGGCGCTCGGACAACCCGGTGCGATCAACGTCGGGCAGGCCATGGCGCTGAGCACCATCCTGTTGGTCATGACCACGCTCGTGATGTTGGTCGTCGACCGTGTCGGCGACGCCCGGGTCGGGGGCTTCTAGGTGTCGGCCGTCGCGATCGTCGGCGTGTCGAAGTCGTTCGGTTCCGTCCCCGTGCTGGACGACGTGTCGTTGGAGATCCGCGACGGTTCGACGGTCTCGTTGCTGGGCCCCTCTGGAAGTGGGAAGTCGACGCTGCTGCGCATCGTCGCCGGCTTGGAGCGCGCCGACGCCGGTTCCGTGGTGATCGATGGCGTCGACGTGACCTCCCGTCCGGCGCACGAGCGAGGTGTGGGGGTCGTCTTCCAAGACCAGGCGCTGTTCCCGCATCTCGCTGTGGGGGGCAACGTGGCCTATGGGCTGCGTATGGCTGGCGTCACCCGTGGCGCGCGCGCTCGGCGCGTGGCCGAGGTGCTCTCGGCGGTCGGCCTCCCGGGCTACGAGGGTCGCGACCCGGCGACGCTGTCGGGCGGCGAGGCGCAACGGGTGGCGCTCGCCCGGGCGCTGGCACCGTCGCCCCGGGTCGTGTTGCTGGACGAACCGCTCGCAGCGCTCGACCAGTTGCTGCGGGAACGACTGCTGCTGGAACTGCGATCGATCTTCGACTCGCTCGGCGTCACCGTCGTCGCCGTGACCCACGACCCCACCGAAGCCGGGGCGTTGGGCCAACAGGTGGCCGTCTTGCTCGACGGCCGCATCGCGCAGGTCGACGACCCGGGCGAGGTGTTGGCCCGACCTGCCTCGGCAGCGGTGGCGGGGCTCGTCGGGCATCGCAACGTGGCCGAGGGGGTGGTGTCGGCCGACGGGCACCTGTCGTGTGCGTGGGGACGGTTCTCGCTCGACGATGCTCCTGTGGTCGGCCAGGTCGCCGTCCTCGTGCGGCCGGACGGCGTCACACCCGCCGACGACGGTTCGCTGACGGGAAACGTGACCGGTCGGGTCTTCCGCGGTGGAAGCGCGTTCGCCGTGGTCGAGGGGGAATCGTGGCCGGCGCTCGACATGCGGGCCGATCCCGCGTGGAGGGTCGGCGACGCGGTGCGGCTGTCGATCGACCCGTCTGCCGTGCACGTCATGGCACGCTGAGCGGATGACGGCGGTCGGCGACTATCGGTACTGCCATCCATGCGGTGGCGAGTTCTGGGCGACGGTCGCCACGTGTCCCGACTGCGGTGCGACGACCGTGTCGTACCCGCCGACGTCTCGGATGGACGACGGGACGCCGCCGGCCGAGCGGGCACCCGAGGAGGTCATGGAGTTCGACCTCACTTCGCTCACCGACACCGAGCGTCGGTCGCTTGGGCCGTGGTTGGAGCGGGCGGGCATCGCACACCACTGGCGGGACGGGGTCTGGCTGCAGGTCGGCGCGCACCACGTCGACGAGGCTGCGGCGATCATCGAGACGCTCCCCCCGGCCGACGATCCCGTGGATCCGACCGGCCGTCGGGGCGAGTTGCTCGGCAAGGTCTTCGGCGATCGCGCGAGCGCCGGGACGCCCGCGCTCGGGTCGCCGAGTCACATCGGCTCGTTCTCGCTGGTCGCGATGACCGTCGACTGGCTGCGCTCGAAGTTCCGCCGCTGGCGCTGAGCGTCCTCGGACGCGCCGGAGGCCCGACCGGTTGCTGGTCAGGTCAGGCAGCGCTCTGGTCGGCGGTACTTCGGTCCGCTGGTCCGTTCGTGGTCCAGACGGTGCCGTGCGGATCGGTGGCCGTCCATCCGTGCTCGCCCGAGGCCAGGGTCCAGCCGTGGTCGTGGACGAGGCGGTGGTGGAATCGGCACAGGGTGGCGGCGTTGTCGATGCTCGTCGGGCCGCCGTGCGCTCGGTGCTGCAGGTGGTGGGTGTCGCAGTGCCGCGGGTGGGTCTGGCAGCCCGGGAACACACAACCGCGGTCGCGGGCGGCGAGGGCGCGGCGTTGGGTGAGGCTGAACTGCTCGGCCGCCGTGTTGGCGTCGAGGATGTCGGTGCGGCCGGCGAAGAGCGTGGCGACGAGTCGGGAGTCGCAGAGCAGTTGCTCGGCTGCCGACCGGGCGAGACCCCACTTGTCGCCCCGGAGGACCAGGCCGTCGAAGTCGTCGATGGAACGGGTACCGCTGAGGGTCTTCAGGTCGATGTGAACGTTGGTGGTCACTCCGGAGCGACGCCGGATCCTCCGCCGTGCTCTGCGCCGCTGCCGGGCCTGGGCTCGCCGGATTCGGATACGCAGCCGTTCGAGGTGGTCGAGGTCGGGGTGATCCTGTTCGATGTCGAGGTCATCACAACCCGCAGTGCCGTCGAAGGTGTCGTCGGCGAGATCTTCCTCGTCCTCGCGACACAGGGTCGTGTCGGGGTCGCCGTCGTCGTCGTGCTCTGGATCGTGGGTGTTGGCGAAGTGGCAGAGGTCGACGAGGCCGTCGGCCCGTCGTTCGGAGAGCGGGCGCTGGTGGGGCGCGTCGTCGGGGTCCGGATCCTGGGTCCAGCCGTCGATGGTCGAGGCGAACGTCTCGAACGCCGCCGGGCCGAGGTCGACCTGCGCCTGTCCGCCGCCGAAGAGGCGGCGGGAAAGGAGCACGGCGTGCTTGGGGACTGCGCGGGGTTCGAGGTACTCATCGACGCGAGCGGTCCAGTAGCGCAGGGCGGCGTCGAAGTCGTCGTCGGATGACTTGGCGATGGCGAGGTCGAGGAACGCCTGCACCGAACCCTCGAGGAACGGGCCACGCTCGGGTGTGACGGAGCGGGCGAGACGGTCGGCCCATGCCAGGCGGAACGTGCCGGACACGACGGCCTCGGCCAGCGCCGGATGCGTCGAGCACAGCTGGGCGATGCGCTCGAGCCGCCGAGCTTCTCTCGGCGCCATCCCGGCCTGGGCGACCAGCCAGGTGCGGGCCGTCTTGGCGCCGGCGACCAGCCAAGCGGCGGTGGGCCACAGCCGGATCAGCCGTGCCAGCGTCGCCCGCTGCGCGGCGTCGACCGTCCGGACCGAGGCCTCGACCGCGTCGAGCGCGGCTCGCGCCTGCGCCGCAGCGTCGCGGTCTTCGGCGAAGGAGGCGGGCCCGGTCATGCACCCCATTCTCCTCAGG
>JAPKDO010000302.1 GCA_028822535.1 Acidimicrobiales bacterium | reverse complement strand
CCGGCGTGTAGATGCGGCGCCCTTCGATCGCGAAGCAACAGGGCACGGCGTGCGGCGCGAGGTCCGGCGTGACCGTCGTCAGTACTGCGCTCCGGGCGTCCACGACCCGCAGGCGCGGGGCGAGGTCCGCCACGAGTCGTTCCCGCAGACCGGGATAGCGGTCGAGGAAGTCCAGGTCCCGGCGGATCTGTTGGATCGTGAAGGTGCCACCACCCCCTTCGTGACCACGCCGCGGCCAGTCGGAGGGTCCGTCCTCGAGATACACCTCACCGTCGCGCCACTCGAGATCGATGTGATGACCCCCAGCCCTTGTGCTCCATCGCTGGGCGGGTTGCGGCTCACCATCCATGCGGGGCGAATGTAGCGACCGGCGTCGGAGGTCTCGGCGACCCCGACCGCCGGTTCAGGAATGCCACAGGATCCGGCAATGCCCTCGTGTTGCGTTGCTCACGCGTCCTCAACGAACCGGCGACAGATCAGAAACGGCGCTCCGTCAACGTGGAGGTGTCCCCCACCAGCACCCGGTAATCACCGAAAGGACCACCCCCATGCCTGACATGAGCCTGACCGATCTCGAGAAGCAGAGCCTCGAGGAGATCCCGCATCCCTCGCTCGGCGCCGGCGCCAATCTCTACGGCTCCACCAAGTTGTTCCCCGACTACGAGGCCGAGAACGGGGAGAGCTATCTGACGCTCATCCACGGCATCGCCCACGAGTCGTCGGTGGCGTTCGTCGCCATGCTCCAGGCGACCCGAGCGCTGCGCAAGGGCTTCGAATCGGTCGCCTACTTCTACGGCCCCGGCTCGATGAACTGCATGGACACCCGCGGCTTTCCACGCACCGGCGACTCCGCATTCCCGGGCGAGATGAACCTCAACGACCAGATCAAGACCTTCATCGGCGAGGGCGGCAAGGTCTACTGCTGCCGCTTCGGCCTGTCGCTCCACGGCCTCCGGGAAGAGGACCTGATCGAGGGTGTCATCCCGGCGCACCCGCTCGACGTGCAGGACTGCGTCATCCACTACGCCCGCAAGGGCGCCATCATCAACTCGACCTACCTGTTCTAGGTCGATGGAGCTCCGACATCGTTCCGAACTCGCCGTGCGCGGCGTCCGGGTGGCCGCACCCGTACGTCGCGTCGGCGGGGCGGGGCCGTCCGACGACGGCCACGTCCGCATCGACGGCGTCGCGTCCGCGGTCCCCCTCCTCGACGACTCGCCCTGGGTCGTCGACGAGGTCGGCACGGTGCGCGACGGCGACGGACTCGCCATCGGACTGCTCGAACCGGTCGCCCGGCCCCGGTTCTACGACGGCGTCACCACCGACGGCATCCCCTACGACAGGATCGCCCGGCTCCACGGCACGGACGTCCTCGCCACCACCGTCGTCCAGACCTGCGTGCGGTATCTCGAACACACCCGCTGCCGGTTCTGCGCGATCGAGGAGTCGCTGCGGGCCGAGTCGACCGTCCGGGTGAAGTCACCCGCCCATCTCGCCGAGGTCGCCGAGGCCGCGCGCCGACTCGACGGCGTGCGCCAGGCCGTACTCACGACCGGCACGTCGGCCACGGCCGACCGCGGTGCTCGCCATCTCGCCCGGTGCGTCGAGGCGATGAAGGCAGCGGTTCCCGACCTCGCGATCCAGGTGCAGTGCGAACCTCCGGGAGATCTCGGGTGGATCACCCACCTCCGCGATGCCGGTGCCGACGCGATCGGCATCCACGTCGAGTCGATGGACGACGCGGTCCGGGCCCGATGGATGCCGGGCAAGGCCACGGTCGGTCTCGACCATTACTGGGCGTCGTGGCACGAAGCCGTTCGGGTGTTCGGGACCAACAAGGTGTCGACGTACCTGCTGGTCGGTCTCGGCGAGGACCCCGACGAACTGGTCGCGGCCGCGTGCGCCCTGGCCGATGCCGGCGTGTATCCCTTCGTCGTGCCGTTCCGGCCGCTCGCCGGCACGTTGGCGATGCAGGACGGCGCCGAAGCACCCGACCCGGCCGTGCTCACCGACGTCACCGGCCGCATCGCCGCACATCTCCGATCGATCGGCATGCGCGGCGAAGACCAGGGCGCCGGCTGCGCCGCCTGTGGCGCCTGCAGCGCCCTGCCGACGGCGGGAGCCTGAGATGGGTCCGGCCACGATGTCCGCCCCGGAGTTCCTCGCCGCGTACGGCGGACCGGCCGTCGCCGACCGGCGACGGATCCGGATCGAACTCGCCGATCCGTGGCACGTACGCCAGCACCGTGCGCTCCGTCACCGGGTCTTCGTGGAACAACAGGGGCTGTTCGAACGATCCGACCTCGACGACCTCGACCTCCCCGCTCGCACGATCGTGCTCGTCGCGGTCGATGCCGAGGGCGGCGTCGTCGGTGGCGTCCGTTTGGCGCCGTGTGCCGACCCCGACATCGGATGGTGGGCCGGAAGCCGGCTGGTGACGGCGCCCGGCGCCCCGGTCGGTACGGGCATGGCGCTCGTCCGTGCCGCCTGCGCCCGCGCCGAGTCGGAGGGCGTACTCCGCTTCGACGCCACGGTGCAGGCCGACAAGGAACGCTTCTTCGCCCGTCTCGGCTGGACCCGGATACGCGAGGTCGAGCGCCACGGCGCGCCGCACGTCGAGATGCGGTGGCTCCCGGGACGCCTCGCCGCCCAGACCGCGTCGAAACTGCCGATCGCCGCCGTGCTCGACGGCCTGACCCCCGGGCCTGCGGGCTTCGTCGGAGACGACGGTGCGCCCGTGCCCGGTACCGATGTCGTCGCCGTCTGCGATGCCATCCTCACTCGATGGTCGAGCGCGACCCCTGGTGGGCGGGCTGGTGTTCGGTGTTGGTGAACGCGAACGACCTCTCGGCGATGGGTGCCTCCCCGGTCGGACTGCTCGACGCCGTCGCCGCGCCGACCGAGTCGCTGGCCACCCGCGCCCTCGCCGGCATGAAGGCGGCGGCCGAACGATGGGGGGTCCCGATCCTCGGAGGGCACACCACGATCGGCGCGCCGGCATCGCTCGCCGTCACGATGCTCGGCCGTACGCCGACGCCCGTTCCCGGGGGCGGTGGTCATGTCGGCGACCGGTTGGTCGTCGCCGCCGACCTCGCCGGCGCGTGGCGGCCCGGCTACGGCGGTCGCCAGTGGGACTCGACCACCACCCGCACCGCTGCCGAGATCCGAACGATGCACGACCTCGTCGAGCGTCGCCGTCCACATGCGGCGAAGGACGTGTCGATGGCGGGTCTCGTCGGCACGGTCGGCATGCTCGCCGAGTCGTCCGGCACCGGCGCCGAGATCGACGTCGCCGCGCTGCCCCGCCCCTCGACGGCGACCGTCGCGGACTGGCTCACCTGCTTCCCCGGTTTCGCGATGCTCACCGCCGAGGCTCCCGACCGGCCCCTCCTCGCCGGCCCCTCGCCGGCGACCGTCGCCGCCGTGGGTTCGCTCACCACCGAACCGGGCGTCCGCCTGCGTTGGCCCGACGGGGAGCAGACGCCCGCGGTCGGGGCCACCGTGGTCGGCCTCGGCCCGGCCACTCCGACCACCACCCCTTCCGACCAGGAGACCGTATGACCGCCGTCCGAATCGGCGCCGTCGCCGCCCCGTTCGATCGCGACGTCGACGCCGCCTTCGCCCGTATCGACACCATCCTCGAGGAGGCCCGGAGGCGGGCACTCGACCTGGTCGTCCTGCCCGAGGCCGCCATCGGCGGGTATGTCGCCGACCTGCAGGGAACGGTCGATCCGCCTCCGGCGCTGGCGCCAGACGGTCCGGAGATCCGTCGACTCACGGAGCTCGCCGGTGACCTCGTCGTGTGTGCCGGGTACTGCGAGGCCGGTGAGGACGGACTGCGCTACAACGCCGCCGTGTGCGTCGGCGAAGGCACCGTCCTCGGCCGCTATCGCAAGGTGCACCAGCCACTCGCCGAGGGCAGCACCTACGGCTCGGGGGATCGACTCGGAGCGTTCGACACGCCGGTCGGGCGGATGGCGATGCAGATCTGTTGGGACAAGGGCTTCGCCGAAGCGGCTCGGACCCAGGCTCTCGACGGGGCGACGATCATCGCCAGCCTGTCGGCGTGGCCTGCCAGTCGGACCCACCGGGCGCCGCGGATCGAGGACGACCGCTGGACCCGCCGCTACGACCTCTTCGACCGATCCCGTGCCCTCGACAACCAGGTCGTGTGGGTGGCGTCGAATCAGACCGGCACGTTCGGGAGCCTCGACTTCGTCGGTCGGGCGAAGATCGTCGACCCCGGCGGCGAGATCCTCGACGTGACGCCGGTGGAGGGCGGGATCGCCGTGGCCGAGGTCGACGTCGACGTCGAGCTCGCCACCCATCGGGCCGGGATGTGCAACCTGCGTGACCGGCGACCCGACGCCTATCGGCTCGGCCCATGGGTCCCCGACCTCGTCGGTACGGCACCGTGACCGGCGTCGTCGATCCGCACGTCGTCGTCGTGGGTGGGAGCATCTCGGGCCTCGGCACCGCGATCGCCCTCGACAACCGCGGTGTCTCGGTCGAACTCCACGAGTCCGACAGCGTCGACTTCGGACGGCTCGCCGATGTCGACGAGGCGGCCCCTAGCGATCCGCGACGGGGGACACCCCAGGCGGCCCACGACCACGCGTTCAACGCACGGTCGCATCACCTC
>JAPKDO010000301.1 GCA_028822535.1 Acidimicrobiales bacterium | reverse complement strand
TATTGACGCACCCCCGAGGAGCCACGCCTCGTGGCCGGCGAGGCGTTCGAACGCCGGGTTCACCTGCAGGATCGTTCCGCCCGTGTCGATGACGATGACGGCATCGCTGACGACCCCGATGATCTCGGAGACGGCGTCACTGGGAATCCAGGCGAAGGACGGGCGTGTCGAGCGGTCGAGCTCGCGGGAGTCCGACTGGTCAGCCACCGATCGAATCCGGATCTGTCATACCGACCCGGGTGTTCGCGATCGAGTCGTCACCGAACATCGACGCAACCTCGTCGAGTTCGTGACTGGGGACGTGGGACGGCGTTCCCGCGAGGATCCCGACGACGTTCCGGTAGGGCGCACGCAGGTGCAGCCCTTCCCCGTCGATCGAGTACTCGTGGATCCGCGTGTCATGGGGCGAGCCACGCATCTTGAGCACGGCGAGTCCCCGACGGATCTCGCCGAACATCTCGACGTAGCGGAGCAGGATGATGGCGTCGGTCAGCGTCGAGATGTGACCTTCGGTGATCGTGGGCCCACCCAACAACGACCCGCTGGTCGAGGTCAGGAACCCTGCCATCTGGCGATGCTTGATGTGTGACGTCAGACCGATGATGAACTCGCGGAACGATCGCAGGCTCGCGACTCGTTCGAGGGCGCTGAGGCTGTCGACGGCGATCCGGTGCGGCCGGAAGTCGTCGATCTCGTCCTTCATGAGTACCAGGTGGTCCTCGAGCGACATCGTCTCCGGGTATGCGCACACCACCCGCAGGAGGCCCTCGGCCTCGAGCTTGGCGAAGTCGTAACCCCACCCGGCAGCGTTGCGGAACAGCTGATCTCGGCTCTCTTCGAAGGCGAAGATGATGCTCCGCTCGTCCTCGGCTGCGCCGCCGGCGAGGAACTCCGTGGCCATCAGCGTCTTGCCAGTGCCCGTTGCACCCGACACCAACACGACCGAGTCACGGAAGTACCCGCCACCACACATCGTGTCGAGACCGCGGTTGCCCGACGTCACCCGCGAGTTGGTCGACGGCTGCGTGAGCTCGAGACCGGCGAGGGCGATGACGACCAGGCCTTGACCGGGCTGGATGGTGAACGGGAACTGCCCGCTGCGGTGGTCGGCGCCGCGGAACTTGAGGATCTCGACCGTGCGACGACGGTTCTCCTCCTCGAGCGCGTTGCGCAGGACGATCACGTTGTCGGCGACGAACTCCTCGACGCCGAAGCGGGCGAGGTCGCCGTAGTCGGTGCGTCGCTCGGCGGTCATCAGGCTGGTGACGCCCATGACCCGCAGCCCGGCGGCGATGCGCAGCAACTCGGTCCGGACGGCCCCGGCTTCGGAGAATCGGGCGAAGACCGCACCGATCGAGTCGAGCACGACACGATTGGCGCCGATGCTGCGCACGGCGTGTTCGATCCGAGCGAGCAACGCTCCGAAGTCGTACTCGCCCACGACCACGGCGTCGCGGCCGAGGTCGAACGATGCGTCGACGAAACGCCACGTCCCGTCGCTCTCGTACTGTTCGATGTCCCAGTCGAGCGACTGCACGTTGCGCCGGATGTCGTCCGGGGTCTCCTCGAAGGTGACGAAGACGCCGGGCTCGTCGTAGGCACGGATGCCCTCGGTGAGGAACTGTGCGGCGAGCAGGGTCTTCCCCGCGCCTGCCGTGCCCGACACCAGGGTGGTCCGATGCTGTGGCACCCCGCCACTGGCGAGCAGGTCGAGACCGGGGATACCGATCGGGAGCTTGTCGAGGAACTCAGTCATGACACGGTCTTTCTCTGGTGGAGGTCGAGCGCTCGTGACGCTCGCTCGAGATCCGAGAGGTCACCGACCACCCGACGCGATGGCGCCGGCGAGGTCTTGATGACGAACGGGGTGGCCAGGATTCGTTGCTGTTCCGCGAGATCGGGACGTTCGAGCACGTCGATGACCTCGAGTTCGTAGTCGTCCGCAGCGGCGGACTCGATCAGCTGTCGCAGGTTGGTGGCCGCGAGGTGTGACCGCGGGGTGTCGCCGGAGACGTAGAGCTGGAATGCATAGGAGGGCATGGTCACCGTTCTTCCTGTTCGGTCGACGCGATGGTGCGTGCCATCGACGACCCGAGGGACTGCGCGCGATAGTGGGCGGTGAGATGCCCCCTGAGCTCCAGCACCTGGAGTCGAGCGGTCTCGAGCAGCACGAGGCGTCGGCCCCGGGGCTGGTTGTTGATGGCGGCTTCGGTGGCGGCGACGTGCATCTCGATCACGTCCCGGGGTCCGGCGCGGAGGAATCCGAGATCACGGGCGAGGTCGCGGAGACCCGCTTCGGCTCCGCCGACCTCGGTCGTGAACTGCCGACCGCGGAGGTTCACCTCGAGCAGGTCCCGGTAGCGCTCGCCCAACGTGTCGAACGTCGAGAAGGACCGCTCGCGGAGGGGCTGGACACCGAGGGCACCGGCGGTCACCGAGGTCCCGTCGTCCGTCGCGAGGTGCGTCAGCTCGGCGTCGAGCCGACGCCGTTCCTCGAGTACTTCGATCCGAGACAGGTACGCCCGATGCCGCGTCAGCGTGTGGCGGATGGTCCGCCACAAGGTCTCGACGTCGAGGTTCGACTTCAGGATGTAGTCGTGGGCACCGGCACGGAGCGCGTCGAGGGCGAGCGTCTCGTCGTGCGAACCCGTGACCACGACCACCGGGCTGCGTGGCACCGAGTCGAGCATCCGCAGGACGGTGGTGAGGTCGGTCGAGTCGGGGAGGACGAGGTCGAGCAGGACCAGGTCGAAGATCCGGTCCTCGGCCATCTCGAGGGCTTCGGCCATCGAACCCGCTCGCGTCACGACGTAGGTCTGATCGTCGTCCGCGTACGCGGCGCCGATCATCGTCTCGATCATCGACCCGACGTCGACGTCGTCGTCGACGACGAGTATCTCGATGTCAGGTCCGGTCGGATCCGATCCGGCGGGGGGAGAACTGGTCACATCCCGAGTGTGGAGGAATACCTCCCCGACCGCATGAGCCGATCAGGCGTTGACAGTGACCATTTGTGTCAACGTCGCGCCACGCCCGGACTCGGGCATTTCCTGGGTTCAGATCAGGCCGAGACCCTTGACGGTCTCCATCTCGTCGACCAGTTCCTGGGCCGAGGCGTCGATACGCGACCGCGAGAACTCGTCGATCTCGAGGCCCTGGACCACGGAGTACTCGCCGCCGCTCGTGGTGCACGGGAAGCTCGAGATGATGCCCTCGGGGACGCCGTAGGACCCGTCGGACGGGATGCCCATCGACACCCAGTCGCCCTCGGGGGTACCGGCCACCCAGTCGTGCACGTGGTCGATGGCCGCGTTGGCCGCCGAGGCCGCCGAGGAGGAACCGCGCGCATCGATGATCGCGGCGCCGCGCTTCTGGACGGTCGGGATGAAGTCGTTCTCGAGCCAGTTCTGGTCGCCGCCGGCGGCGTCGAAGCCGACCTGGTTGCCGACCCTGGCGTGGAAGATGTCGGGATACTGAGTGGCCGAGTGGTTCCCCCAGATCGTCATGTTCGTGATGTCGTTGACGCTGGCACCGGCCTTGCCGGCCAGTTGGGCGATGGCCCGGTTGTGGTCGAGGCGGGTCATCGCCGTGAACCGCTCGTTCGGCACGTCGGGGGCCGAGTGCATGGCGATCAGCGCATTGGTGTTCGCCGGGTTGCCCACGACGAGGACCTTGAGGTCGTCTGCGGCGTTGTCGTTGAGCGCCTTGCCCTGGACGGTGAAGATCCCCCCGTTGGCCTGTAGCAGATCGGCCCGCTCCATCCCGGCCTTGCGTGGCATCGATCCCACGAGCAGGGCGATCTGCGCCCCGTCGAAGGCGACGTTGGCGTCGTCGGAGGTCGTGTACCCGCTGAGCAGGGGGAACGCGCAGTCGTCGAGTTCCATGCACACGCCCTCGAGCGCGCCCATGGCCGGGGTGATCTCGAGGAGGTTGAGGTGGACGGGCTGATCGGGGCCGAGGAGGGCGCCACTCGCGATGCGGAAGAGGAGCGAGTAACCGATCTGGCCGGCGGCGCCGGTCACGGCGACCTTGACGGGGGAAGCTGCAGTCATGCGTGCGACCCTAGGTCGTTCGCTCCGGTCGTGGGGAACCGTCCGGCGCGATCAGCTGCAGGTGCCGACCGCGTCGTTCACCACCTGCTGGAGCGCGGGGTCGAGCTCCCCACTGGACGGGTCGCCGAGCAACTCCTCGCCTTCCACGCCTTCGTCGATGAGGAAGTCGAGGACGCACTCGGCGACCGCCTCGGACAGCCCCGACGACACGGCGAACGAGGTGATGAACCCGTCGCGAACGGCAGGGTCGTCGAGGTTGACGGCACCGGCCGGAAGGCCGTCGGAGAACTCCGAGCACTCGGCCCCCGCCAGGGCGAGTGCAGTGCTCAGCTCCTCGTCGGGGGAGACCAGGTCGAGCTCCGACATCGAGACCCCTTGGTCGACGAGCGCGTCGACCGCACATTCGGCCAGCTCGGTGCTGAACCCCTGGTCCTCGAACAGCGCCACGGCGTCGGCGACGCCGTCGCCCGACTCGTCATCGGTCGAGGCCGCCGACGAGTCCTCGTCGGTCGGCGCAGTGCCGTCCTCGTCGGCCTCGACGAAGTCATCCGACTCGGAACAGGAGGCGAGCAGCAGACCTCCGGCGATCGCCAG
>JAPKDO010000300.1 GCA_028822535.1 Acidimicrobiales bacterium | reverse complement strand
GTCGTCTATGCCGACCAACAAGGCGGTGGCGCTGCGTTTGCCCTGCGCGGCGACGGTACCTGGACCGAGAACCGCCGTCGACGGCTCCGGCTCGAGCCTGTGTCCGACGGGTGGGAACTCGACGAGAGACGAGAACGACGGTGGCGCTTCGACGCCGACGGCGTGCTCGTGGGATTCCGGACCGGCGCGGTCGACGTCATCGTCGACCGGACCCCCACCGAGGTGCGATTCACCGAACAGGGGTCTCGTCGGTGGGTCGCGTTGACCCTCGATCCCGGGTCCCGCCTCGCGGTCGGCGCCCAGACGAGCGATGGTCGCCGGGTGGCCTACGAGTACGAGGACGACGGTGCGCTGATCAGGGTCGACCGCGCCCAGGGGTCGGTCACCCATGGGTACGACGACCATGGCTACCTCGAGCACGTGACCGATGCGGACGGGATCACTCTGTGCCGCAACACCTTCGATGTCGAAGGCCGCGTGCTCAGCCAGGTCGAACACCACGGCCGGGAGACGGCCTACGACTACGGAGCCAACGGCGTTGCCACGGTGACGTCGACCGACGGCGCGCCCCCCAACGTCATGGTCCACGATCGACGGGGTCGCATGACGGCCATGATCGACGGGCTGGGGAACACAATGCGCCTCGCCTACGACGACGAGGACAATCTCGTGCAGGTCGTCGATCGCCTCGGCGCCGTGACCCGCTACGAGTACGACGACCGCGGCAACCGGGTCCGTCAGGTCGACCCCGACGGAGTGGAGACCCGCTGGCGTCACGACGATCTCGACCGACCTGTCGAGCACGTCGATCGACTCGGAGCGATGACCCGATTCCGCTACTCGGGCGCCGGCCGTTCCCCTGCGGTCATCGAGCACGCCGATGGCGTGTCCGTGGCCATCGACCGCGACGACCGCGACCTCGCCACCGTCATGACCGACCCCGACGGCGTGTCGATCGCCGTGAGCTGGAACGATGACGGCCTCCCCCTGTCGGTCGTCGACGGGGTCGCTGGTCGACATGACTTCGGCTACGACGCCTCCGGTCGTCTCGTCCGGATCGATCTGCCGTCCGGTGAGCACCTCTCGGTCGGTGCGGACCGCGCCGGGCGCGCCCTGACGATCCGTACGCCGACCGGCGAGCGTCAGGTCGAGTACAGCGCTGCGGGTCGCGTGGTGGGTGGCCGGGAGCCCGGGGGGATCCGCTGGCGTGCCGCACTCGATGCTGCCGGCGACGTGCGGCAGGTCACCGACACCAGCGGTTCAATCGTCTCCTACGAACGCGACATCATCGGCCAGGTCACGGCGCAGATCGACGCCGCCGGCCACCGCTCGACATTCGAGTACGACCCGCTCGGGCGATGCACGTCCTCGACCGGTCCCGACGGGGCACGGACCGAGACGACCTTCGACGCCGCCGGTCGACCGGTCGCCGTGGTCGATCCCGACGGTTCGACATGGAGATTCGAATGCGACGTGATGGGTCGCGTCGTCGCGACGACCGACCCCGCCGGTGGGGTGCTCGAGCGCTCGTATCACCCCGACGGCTCGCTGGCATCGGAGACCGACGCGCAGGGCAATACCTGGGCCTACGAGATCGACCGCATGGGACGGGTGGTGTCGGCGATCGATCCACTCGGCAACCGCACGACGTACGGCTACACGAGCGCCGGACGCCTGGCCGAGATCCGCTCGCCCCTGGGGAAGGTCGTGCGGCAGCTCCACGACGCCGCAGGGCGTGTCGCGACGATCGTGCAACCTGATGGGACCGAGATCCACATCGAACGTCGGGCCGACGGGACCGCCCACCGCGTGGTCCGCGGCGAAGACCGTCTCGAGTTCGCCTACGACGCGCAGCAGCTGGTGTCGATCGTCGGACCCCGGGACGAGATCCGGGTGACCGGGAAAGGAGCCGAGCTCTCGTCACTGGCCGATCGAACCGAATCGGCGTCGACGTTCAGCCACGACCCCCGAGGACTCCTCGAGCGGGTCGCGGACCCCGCTGGCGTCGTGACGGAGTTCACCCACGACGAGCGAGGCCGGCTCCTCGCCCACGCCACGGCCGAGTCGGTGCGTGCGTACGGCTACGACGGTGCCGGGCGACTGGCAGAGGCGACGGATCCGTACGGGCACACGACGGCGATGACCCGCGATCGCTCCGGACGGGTCGTCGAGATCGAGCACAGCACTGGCGCGGGCATGCGTCAGCGCTTCGATCCGCTGGGGGGCCTGGTCGAACTCGCTCGGCTCGACGGCTCGAACCTGGTCGCGATCGACCGGGACGCGAACGGCCGCATCGTCGCCGCCCGTACGGAGGACCGCGAGACGCTCGTCACCCGCGATGCCCTCGGACGGGTCGCCGAGATGCGCAACGGCGCCGGGACCGTGCGCTACGGCCACGACGCCGATGGTGCCCTTGTACGTGTCGAGGACGAGAGCGGCTTCTCGGTCGACCTCGAGCGATCGGACACCGGCGACGTCACGGCGTACGTCCTGGCCGATGGTCGTCGCATCGGTCCGGCAGTGCCCGTCGACGTGCAGCGCGATGGGCATCGGCGCGTGGAGGTCGACGAGGCCGGGCGCCGGTTCCGGTACGACACCGCCGGGCGACTCGTCGAGACCACGGTCGGCGACGTCAGCACCGCCTATGGCTACGACGACCGTGGACTGCTCGCCAGCGAACGCACCGGCGACCACCTGTGGACTCACCGCTACGGCATCGCCGGCGAGTTGCTCACCACCGACGGTCCCGACGGCCGGACGACGCACAGTTACGACGGGCTCGGTCGTCGTACGTCCGAGCTGCGAGCCGACGGGTCGTCGATCGCCTACGGCTGGGACGACCTCGGAAACCTGACGTCGGTGACGTCCACGTCGAGCGACGGCGCGTCCTCGACCAGGCAGATCGAGCACGACCCGCTCGGTCGGCCGGTGTCGGTCGACGGCGTGCCGGTGCGCTGGGATGCCGGCGCCACCGGGCGGCTGCTCGGCCTCGGTGACGAGCGGTACCTGTGGTCGGGTGGCCAGGTGCGAGTCGCGGGCGACCCGGATTCCGAGTGGAGTCGCCGGATACCCGACGACCCGTGGGGGCATGACGGCGGGACCGGAGTCCGCCTCGGCTACCGCGGCGAGTTGGCCCTCGACCACCTGTTGTTCCTCGGCGACCGCGTCTACGACACCCGGTCCCGCTGTTTCTTGAGCCGGGACCCACTCCCGTCGGTGCCGGGTGCGCTCACCTTCGCCGGCGTCTACAGCTACGCCTGGTGCGATCCGGTCAATCTCGTCGACCCCTCGGGGCGGCGTCCACTCTCCGACGAGGAGTTCGACCAGTTCGTCGACGAGCAGACCAAGGGACTGCTCGACAAGATCGACTGGAAGCAGGTCGCGGTCATCGCTCTCACCGTCACGGTCGCAGTGGTGGCCACGGCGACGCTCGGGCCCATCGCCGGCGGCATGCTCGCGGGTGCGGTGATGGGCGGCGGGTTCTCCTACGCCGCCGGCAACGACCTGGGGACCATCCTCAAGGACGCGGCGATCGGCGGCATCGTCGGTGGTCTCACCGGAGGACTGGGCAAGTTCCTCGGACCCACGACCAAAGTGGGCCGGTTCCTGGCCGGTTCCGCCGACGATCCCATCAGCCGCCGGGTCACGCAGCGGGTCCTGGCGCGAGCCCTCGAGGACGTACCGTCCGGCTTCGCCGAGGAAGGTGCGCAGGCGCTCGTGCACGGTCGCGACTTCAGTGTCCAGGGGGCTGCGATGAACAGCGCCCAGAACATGGTCGTCGGGTTCGGCGGCGACGCGTTGCGGAGTCGTCGGCCGACCGCCGCCCCGGACAACAGCACCGGCGGTATCGACACCGGTTCCGGCGGCGGACCGGACGTGGGTGGCGGGGTCGAGGGCGCCCCCAACCGCAGCTTCCCCGACCAGGGCGTTCCCGACCCGTCGCGGAGCGTGTTCGACGGCGTTTCGCGCGACCAACTCACGGGCGTCCACGGCGTGGGCGACACCCTGGCCGACCGGGTGCTGGCGGCGAGGGACAATGGACAACTGAACTCCGCCGGCGATCTCCAGAGCATCAGCGGCATCGGCCCCAAGAAGGCCGAGGCGATCGCCGCGGCCCTCGGGCTGTGACCGCGTCCGGGGTCATCCCGCCACTCGGTCCTGACGACGTCTATCTGTATGCGCATGGCAACGGTGCGATCTGTCTCCTACGCGCCGGGGGCAAGGTGGGGTTGGTGCCCCTCGACGAGGCGACCAGCGTGGCGTCGGCGCACCAGGCGGCCGGCGGCCGGATCCACCTCGCCCACGAGACTGGCCCGCTCGCGTCGCAACTGCTCGAGCGCCTGGCCGCAAACGACGTCGACGCGGTGCGCTTCGCTGCCGAACGTCCCCCCGACACCTGGCCCCACGGGACCGACGCACTCATGGAGGCGGCGGCGATCGGCGCCGACCGCCTGTTGGACGACCTGGTCGCGCGCGGTGCCGACCTGCACCGGACGGACGATTCCGGGTCGACGGCGCTCCACCACGCCGCCATGCGAGGCAACACTCATGCTGTCGCGGTCCTGGTCGAGGGCGGTGCCGACATCGAGGCCCGCAACGACGGAGGGATGACTCCCCGTCTCCTCGCACTCGAGGGCGGACAGCACGAGACGGCGAAGCAGCTCG
>JAPKDO010000299.1 GCA_028822535.1 Acidimicrobiales bacterium | reverse complement strand
CGGGGAACGATCTGGGTGGTTCCGCTGCGGCGGTGCGCTCCTGGGAGCGCTGGCGCGCCGTCAGCGGGACCAGAACTCGATCAGGCTTCGTGCCGGCCTCGGGTGAGAGCGACGGTGCCGAAGCCGATGATCAGCAGTGCGAAACCGACCAGGGCGACCTGCAGCGTGGAGCTGCCGGTGAACGCCAGGGAGCCGGTGCCGGAGCTGAGGACGGCCGGAGCCGGGGTCGACGTCCCGCCGACGGAGCTGTTCAGCACCTCGGTGCAGGTGTCGTCGACACCGTCACCATCGGAGTCGGCCGGCTCTTCGTCGGCGTCGCATTCGACGCCGTCGGTCTCGCAGGTGTCGTCGACACCGTTGCCACCGGCATCCGAGGCGGTCTCGCCCTCTTCACACTCGACCGGCAAGCAGGTGTCGTCGACACCGTTGGAACCGGAATCGGTGGGCGTTTCGCCGGCGTCGCAGAGCACGCCCTCACAGACGTTGACGCCGTCGCCGGGGGTCTCGCCGTCCTCGCACTCGCTGTCGGTCTCGCAGTTGGCTTCGTAGGACTCGGAGAGGATCTCCTCGCCGTCGACGACGACCGTCACGGCGACGGGGTCACCGTCCTCGGCGGGTGCGTCCAGGTCGTCGGTCTCGGTGGCGCCGGCGCCGACCCAGATCTCGACACCGTTGACCACGAAGGTGTTCGCAACGGTGCTCTCGCTGTTGTCGAGGGTCACGACGATCGACTCGTCGCCACACACCCAGCTGCTCGAGGCGGCGGGCTCGTCGACGTCGGGCTCACAGTCGGCCTGGTAGGACTCGGTGTAGATGGTCTCACCATCGACCACGACCTCGATGCCGACGGGATCGCCGTCCTCGACCGGAGCGTCGAGCTCGTGCGTGTCACTGGCGCCGGCGGCCACGGGGACCTCGACACCGTTGACCACGAAGGTGTTCGCAACGGTGCTCTCGCTGTTGTCGAGGGTCACATCGATCGTCGGATGGCCACACACCCAGCTGCTCGAGGCCGCCGGGAGGTCGACGTCAGGTTCACAGTTGGAGCTCGGGCCGCCCACCTCGATGCTGCTGAGGGGGTGGCTGCCGTTGACCGCAGCCTCACCGGTCTTCCACGTACCGAAGTCGCGGGAGCGCAACACGATCGGGAACGATGCGGGGTCCGGGACGACGACCGTCCCCGAGACGCTGCCACCGTTCGCCGGGGTGAACTCGATGGCGTCGTCGATCGAGACCCAAGCGTCGGATCCGGCGGCCTGGTAGTCGAGCTCGACGTGCCCGGTCGCCTGCGCAGCACCGACATCGGGGGCACCGGCGAGGTCGTTCGGGCTGATGTAGTACTTCCAGTCCTCGGCACCGGGGGCGTCTGACCAGGTCGAGACGGTGTAGTTGAGGACGACGGCACCGGGAATCGACGAAGAACACACGGCGTTGGCCGCGACCTCGGGGTGATGGGCGCCACTCGGCGTGGCGACGAACACCAGACCGGCCAGCACCATCATCACGACGGCACCGGTCGCCGCGGCGAAGCGGGAGATCGTCGACAACGGTCGCCACCGCCCCTCCGTCTGGAACATTCGGCCTGGACTCTTGGATCGCATCGTTCATTCACTCCGCTCGGATTGGGTGGAACGCCCGGAGGCGGTTCCCTGTCTCGAACGAACCGGTCTCGCCACTCGCTCCTCGGGCCGACAGGCGACCGACTCGTCTGCACCTGGCAGACAGTCGACCCGGATCAGTGCGTCTCGTCGCGACATCGATCTGTCGCTGTTCACGAGTGTCCCGCATCGAACGGCGGTTGTACTAGCTCGTATGGCCCATTCCGGACGCAGCGCGCGACCGATGGGCGCTGAAACATCGATGATCGCCGGTTTCTCTGGCTTGTATCGCACGGAACGTGAGCCGAACTCACGCTCCGCGGCGATGTGGCCCTCTCGACCCAACAGAGCGTCGCGCCCGTGTCGCGGAGCGTGCGGTTCTGGGCGGTCCAGGCGTCGAGTGGGTGGAGCCAGGTGCGGGTAAACGATGGTGCTGCCAGAGTTATCCACAGGTAGTCCACACCTGTGAAATCTCCATGTTGACTACAGCGTGGCCATCGACCCCAAGGTGAGGGACAGGCTCCCCCGGCCACGATGGCCCGGTAGACGCGTTCGAGGTCCGGGAGATCGGCGAACTCGATCACGACCCGGCCCCGTCCTGCCGATCCGGTGACCGACACGCGTGTGTCGAGATGATCGGACAGCAGCGACTCGAGCTCGAGGTACCCGGGCTCGGACTTCGACGCCGGTGACGCCGGGGCGCCCGTTCGACGAGGCCGGGCCGGCTCGGCGTCGGCGGGCTCCGGATCGGCGGGCTCCGATCCGTGGGCACGCACGGCGTCCTCGGTCGCACGAACCGACAGCCCCTCGCGGACGATGGTGGCAGCGAGTTCGGCCTGGAAGGCACGATCGGGACTGCCGAGCAGCGCCCGGGCATGGCCCGCGGACAACACGCCGTCGGCGACCTGCGACTGGATCGCGGGTGGGAGGTGGAACAGCCGGAGCGAGTTGGAGACCGCAGAACGGCTCTTGCCCACCCGCGTCGCCACTTCGTCCTGCGTCAGTCCGAAGTCCTCGATGAGTTGTTGGTAGGCGGCGGCCTCCTCCAACGCATTGAGATCGGCTCGATGGAGGTTCTCGACCAGCGCCTGTTCGAGCAGGGCAACGTCGGTCTCGACCTCGCGCACGACCACGGGAATGGTCTGCAGTCCGGCGCGTTTCGCCGCACGCCACCGTCGCTCTCCGGCGATCAGCTCGTAGCGGCCGTCGCCCACCGACCGCACCAACACCGGCTGGAGCACACCGAGCTCGCTGATCGAGGCCGTGAGACCGGCGAGCGACTCCTCGTCGAAGTGTGACCGCGGCTGACGCGGGTTGGGTGTCACCGCCGCGATGGTGACCTCGAGCGCTCCCCGCTCGACCGCCTCCCCATCTTCGAGGTACTCGGTCGGGATCAGGGCGCCGAGCCCTCGTCCCAGCCCAGACTTTCGACCAGTGGTCGAGGCTTTCTGCGTCATCGGACTCCCCTTGCTGTCACGTGGACGACGCCTCCACCTCGAGGCGACCCCCGCTGATCTCCCGAGCGAGCTCCCGATAGGCGATCGCCCCGCGTGACCGTGGGTCGAACGCCAGGATCGGCTGCCCGTAGGACGGCGCTTCGGACAGGCGGACCGTCCGGGGCACCACGATGCGACAGACACGGTCGCCGAAGTGGGTGCGGACCTCCGACACCACTTGATCGGCGAGCTTGGTCCGGGCGTCGTACATCACGCAGACGAAGGTGGAGACCTCGAGTTGCTGGTTGAGGTTCCGCTGCACCAACGCGACATTCCGCAAGAGCTGCCCCAGGCCCTCGAGCGCGTAGTACTCGCACTGGATCGGCACGACCACCTCGCCGGCAGCGGCCAGCCCGTTGATCGTGAGCAGGCCCAGCGACGGCGGGCAGTCGATCAGCACGTAGTCGTAGTCGTCCTCCACCTCGGCAAGTGCGTGCCGGAGCCGCAGCTCCCGGGAGAAGGCCGGGACGAGCTCGATCTCGGCCCCGGCGAGGTCGAGGCTCGCAGGCGCCACGAAGAGGTTGCGCATCGCCGTCGCTTCGATCGTGTCGTCGATGCTCGCTTCGTGAATGACGACGTCGTACATCGACAGATGGAGGTCGCGGATGTTGATCCCGAGTCCGGTGCTGGCATTGCCCTGCGGATCGAGATCGACCACGAGCGTCCGGTAACCGACCTCGGCCAGCGCCGCACCCAGGTTCACCGCCGTCGTCGTCTTGCCGACGCCACCCTTCTGGTTCGCCACGGCGAGAATCCGGGGGAGTCCATGACCAGCAGCGTCCCGGCGGGCCGTTGCATCGTCCGATGCCGACGGCGCTGCCGCATCGGGGAGCGCGAAGTCGAGGCCCCGCATGCCCCGGAGGCCCTGGCCTGCCGCCAGCTCCTGTTCGACGGCCACCTCAGCCGGCATCTTCGGCGGGGCCGGTGACGAGGGTGGCGGAGTGACAGGAACCTCGGAAGTCTCGGGTTCACGTCGAGGGTTTTGGGGGCGTTTCGATGCTTCTGACACCGAGGCCGAGGCCGCGTGCCCCTCCGTCGGGTCCGTACGGGCGAGTGCCTCGCGTAGCTCGCCGTCGTCTTCGGATTCCGTCGACTCGGCGCTCGTGGGACGCACCGCCGCATCGGCGGCCACGTCCTCGACCTGCCGCGATCCCTGGCCGTCGACCAGATCGGATGGCAGCGTGGGCGTCGGAACCGCTTCCGACTCGGCGTCGACATCCGTCGAATCGGCGTCCATCGGGCTGGAATCCGGCGCACCATCGAGGCCGGGATCGTCATCGGAGTGGCGATCGTCATCGACGGCTCCGGATTCGACCGCCTTAGCGGTCGCCTCTTCGGCGTCGCTGTCATCCTCTTCTGCCGTCCGGCGCATCGAGGCGAAGATCGCTTCGCCTCGGGCAAGAGAGGAATCGGAGTCAGACACGACCGCCATCTTGCCCGCCGGGCGCAGCAACCGTCAAGAACTTGGCGGTAGGGGATGTTTCACGTGGAACGTCCCGCGAGCCAGCCGTCGCCATGGCGAGACCCCGGTGACCCGACCGACGCGGGCGCCCCGGAGCGTTTCACGTGAAACGGCGAGAC
>JAPKDO010000298.1 GCA_028822535.1 Acidimicrobiales bacterium | reverse complement strand
GGGTGTCGACACCGATCGTGATTCGTGATGCCATCGTGGTCATGACGGTCCCTTCTTTGCGGTGGGGTTGTCACCACACCTGCCGGGACGGCGGACAAGACAGCGATGGGCCTCTGGACAGGCTCCTAGTAGGTCACTCCGCCCGACCGGTGGGTGTCGGACAAGCACCCCGGGGACACGATCGACGGATCAATCTCCAGACACGTAGTCAGCCGGATTCGTGGAGTCAGACCGCACCCCGAGGCACTCGCCCTCACGATGACCCACAACCGTCGATCACCGCTCCACCGATCATCGCTGTCGGATCTGGATCCCTCGCGACGAGTCCCGCCAGCAGTCATGTCGTGGAGGGGCCGGTACGGTCGACGGGCGATGAGCACAGATGACGTCCACGCGATCCGATTCGCCGAGACCGGCGGACCCGAGGTCCTCCGCTGGGAGTCCGTGGAGGTCCCGGACCCCGGTCCCGGACACGTGCGGGTCCGCCACACCGCCGTCGGCTTGAACTTCGTCGACACCTACTTCCGCAGCGGCCTCTACCCGGCCGAACTGCCGAGCGGTCTCGGTGTCGAGGCTGCGGGCGTGGTCGAGGGCGTCGGGCCGGACACCCCCGGATGGGCGGTGGGTGATCGCGTCGCCTACGGCACCGGACCGATGGGCGCGTACTCCGAAGCGACGACCCTCCCCGCGGCGAACGTCGTCCGACTCCCCGACGCGATCGACGACCGGACCGCGGCCGCGGCGATGCTCAAGGGCCTGACCGTCCAGTACCTGATCCGCCAGATCCATGACGTCGGCCCCGACACCGTGCTGCTGTCGCACGCCGCAGCCGGCGGTGTCGGCCTCCTCCTCGGGCAGTGGGCGAAGTCCCTCGGAGCGACGGTGATCGGCACGGCGAGCACGAGCGACAAGCGAGAACTGGCCGCGGCCAACGGATACGACCATCTGATCGCATACCGGGACGAGGGTGTCGACATCGCCCGCTCGGTCCGCGAACTCACGGACGGACGAGGCGTCGACGTGGTCTACGACGGCATCGGCGCCGACACGTTCGAGGCATCGCTCGACAGCCTGCGCCCGCGCGGGCTGATGGTCACGTTCGGCAATGCTTCGGGCCCGGTACCGCCCTTCTCCCCCGCAGTGCTCAACACCAAGGGCTCGCTGTTCGTCACCCGGCCCACACTGGCGAACTACGCCGACACGCCCGAGCGCACCCAGGCGATGGCCGACGACCTGTTCGCGGTCATCGAATCCGGGGCCGTCGGAGTTCACGTCGACCAGACGTACCCGTTGGCCGAGGCTGCTCGAGCGCACGAGGATCTCGAGGCCGGGCGCACCACGGGGTCGACGGTCCTGGTCCCCTGACCCTCGACCCCTGGGCAGTCAGCGCCAACGCAACGACCGAACGACGTCGGCGCGACGCCGGAGGTCCTTCGCTGCCCGATCAGCGTCGTTCTGTTGGACCGTGGCGATCCGGTCGTGGGCTCCGTCCGGACCGAACTCCGTCTCGAGCTCCCCCTCCAGAGCCGGAGCGCCGCGTCACGCAGTTCTGCACTCGCTCGGCCCGGATTGCCTATCGGTTGGTCGGTGATCGACGCCAGCATCGACCACGACGCTGCGGTCGTCAGCCCCAGGGGTTCTCCACCGGGTGGTCACCGTCGGGCTCGTCTGCTTCGGGCAGCACATCCGGATCGCCGGGGTCGAGGGCATGCCATTCCCCGTCGACGAAACGGCACCGATCTCCGGCGGCCGGCGTCACGCCGTGTTGGCCCAGGAGGTCGAGGAGCGGCGTCGGAACCGTGGTCTGGTCGACGTCGTCGTAGGACTTCCACACGGTCGACCACTTCTTCCACCGGTCGCCCGTCCACTGCCACGTGGAGTTGACCCGGCGCGGGATGTCGGCCGTCTCGGCCATCCGGCGCTCACGCTCCACCGCCTCGCGCATGATCCCGGCGCGGAACTCCATGCCGGCGTCGGGGCGCGTGACGACCTCGTCGTCGAAGTCGCTGCCGCCGCTCAGCAGCCGATCGAGCCAGCCCATCGTCCGAATTCTCGCGGATCGCGCCGGATCGTGCGTCAGCCCGTGTCGTCAGGACTTGGCGAGCAGCTCGTCCAACTCGGTCTCGGTCATCAATACGTCGCGGGCCTTCGACCCGATCGACGGACCGACGACGCCGCGCTGTTCGAGGATGTCCATCAGCCGACCGGCGCGGGCGAAGCCGACCTTGAGCTTGCGCTGGAGCATCGACGTCGAGCCCAGCTGTGAGCGCACGATGAGCTCCATCGCCTGGAGCGCCAGGTCGTCGTCGTCCTCGTCTCCCGTACCACCGCCGGGAAGGACCGCCGCAGCCGCTGCGCCACCGTCGCCGCCTTGGACCTCTTCGACGTAGGTCACGTCGGGCGACTGGCGCTTCCAGTGGGCGACCACGCCACGGACCTCGTCTTCGGTGACCCAGGAGCCCTGGATGCGCGACGGGCTCGAACTGGTCGGGCCGAGGAACAACATGTCGCCCTTGCCGACGAGCCGTTCGGCGCCGGTCTGGTCGAGGATGACCCGGGAGTCGGTCGCGCTGGACACGGCGAAGGCGAGACGGGCCGGAACGTTGGCCTTGATCACGCCGGTGATGACGTTCACCGACGGACGCTGCGTGGCGATGATCAGGTGGATGCCGACGGCGCGGGCCATCTGGGCGATTCGACAGATCGATTCCTCGACGTCGCGTGCGGCCACCATCATGAGATCCGCCAACTCGTCCACCACGACGATGACGAACGGCAGGCGCTCGTAGCGCGGGGGCGCTCCGTGTTCGGGGGCGCTCTCCGACGTGATGAGAGAACCCTGGTAGGCGTCCTCCACCTCGTTGAGGTCGCCCCGATCGAAGGCCTCGTTGTAGCCGGTGATGTCGCGCACCCCGACCTCGGAGAGCAGGTCGTAGCGACGCTCCATCTCCTTGACGGCCCAACTCAACGCGTTCGCAGCCTTCTTCGGATTGGTGACCACCTGGGTCAGCAGGTGCGGCAGCCCGTCGTACTGACCCATCTCGACGCGCTTTGGGTCGATGAGGATCATGCGCACCTGGTCGGGCGTCGACCGCATGAGGATGGAGGTGAGGATCGAGTTGAGACAGCTCGACTTGCCGGCACCCGTCGCTCCGGCGATGAGGATGTGGGGCATCTGCGCCAGGTTCATCAGGTTCGACTTGCCGGCGATGTCGCGGCCGACCGCGACCTCGAGCGGATGCTCGGCTTCGGCGGCCTCGGTGCTGGCGAGGATGTCGCCGACGGCGACGAGCTGACGGCGGGCGTTGGGCACCTCGATGCCGATCGCCTGCTTGCCCGGGATGGGAGCGAGGATGCGGACATCGGGTGTCGCCATCGAATAGGCGATGTCCTTGGCGAGACTCGTGACCTTGTTGACCTTGACGCCGGGGCCGAGTTCGAGTTCGTAGCGGGTGACGGTCGGGCCGACGACCATGCCGACCAGGCGGGTCTCGACGCCGTGCTGCGACAGGCTCGCTTCGAGGCGGCGACCGTCCTCCTCGACGGCCTTGCGATCGACTTCCTGGCTCCCCGACCGGATGAGGAGTTTCGAGGGAGGAAGCGTCCAGTCGCCGGCGGTCGGCGCGAGCTTCATGTCGAGCTGCTCGGGGTCGACGGCATCCTCGGCCACGGGTGCGAGGAATGCAGGAGGTCCCGTGTCCTCCGGCGGAGGCTCGACCGGCAGCGGGGCGTCGTCGAGGTCGTCGGCGCCGTCGTAGAGCTCGGCTTCGCCGCCCACCGTCAGGTTGACGATGTCGTCGTCGTCATCTTGCTCGACGTCACCGAGGTGGAACAGCGACCCAAACGTCGCCACCACGGTCTCGCCCAGCGGACGGAAGGTCGACACGGCCCCCTCGGCAGCGACACGCACCGGGATCCGGGGGATGACGAAGAAGGCGATGACCACGAGCGTGGCGAGGACGACGACCGCTCCCGGCGTCGCCGCGACCTTGACCAGGGGTGCGCCGATCCCCATGCCGAGGAGGCCGCCGGCACTCCCCCATTCGTCGAGTCCGTCGGCCCAGGCCGGGGCGCCACGGAGCACGTGGAGCAGCCCGGCGAGCGCGACGCCGAGGAGCGTGCCACCGACCGCGAGATGGGCTCGGCCGAACTGACCGTCGCCATTGGCGTCGTTGTCGCGGACGAGGGCGATGCCGGCCAGGACGAGAACCGGGGGTACGAGCACGCCCGCAAGACCGGCGAAGCCACTCGCCGCGTCGGCGAAGAGGCGGCCGATCGGCCCGGCGACGTCGGCGTAGAGCCCCGCCCCGGCGATGATGGCCGCACCGATCATGGCGAGGCCCGCCACGTCGGCATAACGACCGTCGAGGGCCGTACCGACCGTGCGCGTCACCCGCTGCGTGGCCGTGGGCGGCGGTGCCTTGCGGCGCGACCGTGTTCCCTTGGCCGGCGCCTTCTTCGACGCGGGCTTGCGGGACGCGGGCTTCTTCTTCGAGGTCGAGCGCGTGGCAGCCACAGTGCCCACAACGCTAACACCAGCCCCATCAGCCTCGGTGGCATCCACCCATCCCCGTTCTTGTCACAGGACCCGCCTCCTCGCGGCCAGCTCGCGTGACAAGAACGCGACAGGGGGGGGGGCTCCGACGAAGCCGCAGCGGCGCGTCTCAGGCTTCGATGACGAC
>JAPKDO010000297.1 GCA_028822535.1 Acidimicrobiales bacterium | reverse complement strand
TGCTACTCGGGATCAATCATTCGAACCCGCAAGACCATCATCACTGCCGGTCGATCCCCTCGACTCGGGCCGTCTCGCGGATGTACTCGAGAATCGCTCCGCCATCGGCGATCGACTCGTCCTGGTCCCACGGCCGGAACGAATAGCCCAGCGTGTACATGTCGGAGTCGGATCGGACGCCCGGATAGCGGAACAGGTCCCATGTCCCGCCGATCGCTCCCCGTGCTTCGAAGATCGCGTACGACGCCCACGGGCAGTCGGTCTGGAGGTAGTGGCCGGCGCCGATGCCGGACAGGCCTGCGCCGACGACGAGGACGTCGAGGTGCTCGAGTTCGGACTCGGTCGTCACGGTGGATCTCCTGTCGCCGGGTGGGATGCCCTCTCGGGCGTAGGAATTACCCTACGTAGCGTAGATCCAGCGAGGCGAGGCTCGGACACGATCGACCGTCCACGGCCGGCGTGACTCGAGATGGCAGGATCGGCGTGGTGTCACCCACTGGAGACGAGGCGCGGGCGAGCGACCGTCCTACTGACGCGCCCGACGGCGAGGCATGGGACGATGCCGAATGGGTCGAGGTCGGTCCCGACAACCGCTGGAGCCCGACGTTGGAGGAGCGGTCGCGGTCGGCACTGGCGATCGCCGTCTTGGTCGGTGCCCTGCTGCTCGTCGCAGCGTTCGCATCGCTCGGTGACGGAGACGATGACGATGTCCAGGACGTCGCGGCCACGTCGACCACCGCCACGACCGAGGCAACCACCACGACGACCGAGCCGCCCGATCCGGTGTCCGTCGACGGCGAAGATCCGCCTGGTGAGTGTGTCTTCGATGATCGCGGCGCGAGCCCGCTGCGCGACCGGTCCGACGCGACGGTCGTGGTGTTGAACGGCACGCCTCGCGGTGGGCACGCCGGCGCGACCACTGACGACCTCGAGGATCTCGGTTACACCTCCATGGCCCCAGGCAACGCGACCATCCGTTCGACGTCGAGCGTCGAATACCTCCCCGGCCACTGCGCCGAGGCGTTCCGTCTGGTCGATGACCTCGGTGTCGCCACGACGTCCGTGGCGCCCCACGACCCCGACGGCCCCCAGTCGTTCGTCGGTCGAGCAGTCCTGGTCTTGACCCTCGGTCGCGACTCGCTCTGAACGTCCGGCGGTTCAACCCGAGCGACGGGGCGGGCGATTCTCTCGAGGGATCCCCAGTGCGGCGAGTCGTTCGAAGATCGCTCCGGCGAGCCGATCGACGGCCGCTGTGGGTGGGTCGGCCGGTGCTCGCTCAGCGGCCCACACTGCGAGGGTGTCGCCCAGTTCGTCGAGCATCGCGGCCACGGCGAGGAGGTCGACCACCGACGGGTCGGCGGCGTCGTGGTCGCCGATCGGGGTCCGTTCGATCTCGCGACGATGTGGTGCGAGCGCCGTGTCGGTCCGACGCAGGAGCTCGAGCACCGCGCTCGCCGCCACCGGCGCCTGTTGTGCGTATCGCACGAGCGACGAGCGCAGACTCCACGAGCCGATGCGCTGTCGTTCGGCGTAGTCCACGAGGTTCGCAGCGTCGCCTGGCGTGAGCGCCCGAACCTCGTCCGGTGTCATTCGGGTTCGCCTTGCGCTGCCATCTCGTCGAGCAGTGTTCGCTGGGCTCCAGCCTCCGGTCCGCCCATCGGACGGCAGCTGGCGACCGTGTGCAATGCGTCGTCGAGCGCGACACCACGGCGCAACAGCACCGCGGCAGCGATCGTCCCGGCCCGCCCGATCCCCGCCCCGCAGTGAACGAGCACGGTGTGGCCGAGATCCAGGCGGCGCAGGATCTCGTCGGCCAGGTGCACCGCTTCCGACAACGGCGGCGCATGCAGGTCCGGGATCGGGTGCCAGAGGGCGGCATCTCCGGCCTGCGCCAACCACTGCACGTAGTGCGGATAGCGGTCCACCAACTCGTGCTGTTGGGAGAGGCAGACCACCGTGTCGACGTCGAGTCGTGCGATCGTCTCCACGGGATCGGGACCGATGAGATGCTTGCCGCACAGGAGCATCGTCCCCGCCGTGGAGGGGACGGGCACTCGGTCGATGCCGCCGTCGAGCGAGCGTCCGGAGCGCCAGGCGGGGGTGGCGGCGGCCGTGGTGTTGGTTGCTGCACCGGGGTCGTCAGGGTCGGGTTGTGCCATCGAATCCACCGTATCCCCGTCTGAATGGTGCTAGAAGTGGATCACCCCCCTCTTGGCCGTCTCGACAAGTTCGAGTTCGGTGCACCGTTGTCGATCGGGAACCGGTCGGACGGCGTACAGGTCGATTCGGGCGGGCGAACCCCACAATCGACAACGGAGCATCAGCCCATGTCATCCCCTGTTACCTCCAAGCAGCGATACTTGTTCTTGCGCGTCCTCGCGCTTCTCGCTGCATTCGCGCTGGTCGTCGCCGCATGCGGTGACGACGACGACACCTCGGCCGACGACACCTCGGCCGACGACGGCGGAGACGACTCATCCGACAGCATCGAAGCGGTCGAGCCCTTCTTCCCGTCGGACGCCGAAGGCAACGAGGTCCTGCCGTGCGGCGGCTACGGATTCCGCACCGAGGACGGTGACTTCTACGAGGCGTTCAACGAGCAGCTGAACGCCTTCCGTGAGGACGGCACGACGATCGACCTCATCACCGCGTACGAGGACGACTTCTCCGAAGCCGACGTCACCAAGGCCAATGACCTCTCGGCGACCGACATCGCGCCCAACGCCAACGCGGACGCCGGCGACGGCGACGGACTCCTCGAGGAGCTCCAGTCGTCCGGTTCGATCACGATCGGTGTGGCCAACGAGGTTCCGTTCGGGTTCGTCGGCGACGACGGTGAGCCGACCGGCATCGCCCCCGACGTCGCGATCGCGGTGCTCGCCGAGCTCGGGATCACCGAGGTCGACGCACAGGTGGTCGAGTTCGGACAGCTGATCGGTGGCCTCCAGGCCGGACAGTTCGACCTGATCGCTGCGGGCATGTACATCAACGAGGAGCGCGCCGAGCAGATCCTCTTCTCCGACCCGGACTACTGCATCGCCGAGTCGCTGGCCGTCCCCGCCGGCAACCCCCAGGGCATCGTCGACTACCAGTCGTTCGTCGACAACCCGGATCTGAGCCTCGCTGTCGCAACCGGCACCGTCGAGGTCGGCTACGCCGAAGACGCCGGGATCCCCGATGACCAACTCGAGGTCTTCGCCGACATCGACGGCATGTACGACGCGCTCGAAGCGGGCGAGGTCGATGCCGTCACCGGTACCGCCGCCACCGTGCAGCGGCAGGTCGCGTCCCGGTCCTGACCATTCCGTTCACCGGATCGGGGGCCGCACCATCGCGGCGCCCGGTCCGGCGACGATCCATACTGTTCCGAAGACGTCTGCCCCGGGGGGAGGCATAGATGGACTCCTGGCTTCTCGAGTCGAATCAGTACGACCTGCTCTTCGAAGGCACCTGGCTGACCGTCCAGATCCTCGTCTACTCGTTCGCGCTGGGCGTGGTGTTGTCGCTCCTGTTCGGGGTCGCGCGACTGTCGCATCGAGAATGGGTGCGGGGGCTCGCGCTGGGCTTCGTCGAGATCGCTCGGGGGATCTCGTCGATCGTGCTCCTCTTCGTGATCGCAATCGCCGTGCCGATCCTCCTCGACGTCAACCAGAGATCGCTGATGTTGTTGGCGTCGATCGCACTCGGTATCAACATGGGCGGCTACGGCGCCGAGATCGTCCGAGGCTCCATCCAGTCGATCCCGCGTGGCCAGACCGAGGCGTCGATCGCGTTGAACCTCAGCAACACGCAACGGCTGCGGCATGTGGTCCTTCCCCAGGCGATGCGCCTCATCCTCCCGCCGATGGGCAACCTCACGATCGAGATCCTCAAGGGAACGGCGCTGGTCAGCCTCATCGGTGTCACCGATCTGATGCAGTCGACCAACCTCATCCGGTCGCAACAGCTCTTCAGTGACTCGGCGTCCGACCAGACGGTGATCTTCGTCAACGTCCTGGTCATCTACTTCGTGCTCGCGCAGCTGATCAACGGCGCCTTCCGACTCGCGGAGTGGCGCCTCGAACGTCGCTATCAGGGTGGTGAGGCCGAGGTCGATGCGCCCGGCTTCGAGCCCACACCGGGGTTGACCAAGTGAGCGTCGCCGCGGAAGACATGGTGCAGTACGAGCCCCACCGGAGTTGGTACAAGCGGGCCGAGGTCATGGTGCCGCTGGCGATCATGGCCCTGGGCTACGTCTTCTTGATCTTCGGAGTGGAGCAGGAGAAGTTCTTCCGAACGGAGATGACGGCCGACAACGCCGAGAACTTCGACTGGATGTACTTCTGGCACCTGGTCCCGCTGATGTGGGCCGGCCTGCTCGTCACCGTGAAGGCGACCGTGCTGGGTTTCACGATCGCCGTCGGTCTGGGGTTCCTGTTGGCACTGGGTCGCCGTTCGAGCCGCAGGATCATCAGCTGGCCGATGGCATTCGTCATCGAGTTCATCCGGTCGACGCCGTTACTCGTCCAGCTCTACTTCTTCCAGGCGCTGGTGCGCTCGTCCGACTCGTTGTCCCTCGAGTCGATCCAGATCCTCATGCTCGGCCTCGGGGTCCACTACGCGACCTATTGCTCGGAGGCGTACCGAGCTGGGATCAACAGCGTGCCGAAGGGGCAGTGGGAAGCCGCGACCGCGCTCAACCTGGGGCCGGTG
>JAPKDO010000296.1 GCA_028822535.1 Acidimicrobiales bacterium | reverse complement strand
GGGTCGTAGTCCTGGCCGTCGTTCGCGCCGACCTGGAGCACGCGTGGCTCCCGGACCGTCTGGGCGAACGCGGTGACGAGCCCCGGCATCTGGTTCGGCGTGGGGCTCGGCGGCAACCACGCTCGGATCTGCGCGAGGTGGTGCCCCAATCGCGTGTCCAGCCCCACGTGTGGCCGGATGCGCCGGGTGACTGCGGTCGCCGCGCGGCCGGTTCCTTCCTGGAGCGCCGAGGCGATGCCGTTCCTACTGCTCATGCGGTGCTGCCACCCTTCCATCGGAGAGCCAGACGATCCGATCGCACGCCGCGAGCGTGGAGTCGCGGTGGGCGATGAGCAAGACCGCGACGTTGCCGCGGAGCCGTTCGATCGCCTCCCGGATCGCGGTCTCGGCATCGGGGTCGAGCGCCGAGGTCGGCTCGTCGAGCACCAAGACGTCCGGCCGACCTGCAAGCGCACGAGCGATGGCGATGCGCTGTCGTTGCCCACCGGACACCGCCGAGCCACCCGGGCCGACCTGACGACGATCGCCGTGTTCCCAGAGCTCCAGATCTCGCTGCATCGCCGCGGCCTCGAGCGCCCACTTCACGTCGTCGTCGGTCACGGAGTCTCGGTGGAAGCGGACGTTGCTGATGACGTCGCCGCGCATCAGGACCGACTGTTGCGGTACGTAGGCGAAACGGGAGAACCACGACTCCGCGGTGAACGTGTGGGCGTCGGCCCCGTTCACCGTCACCGTTCCGGACGATGGCGTCTGGAGGCCGAGGACGATCTGAGCGAGCGTCGACTTCCCCGCGCCGGACGGCCCCGCAAGGCCCACGACCTCACCCCGGGCGAGCGTCATCCCCACGCCCTGCAGGGCCTCCTCGCCGCCCGGGTATCGGTAGTGGACGCCGTCGAGCTCGAGGCGCTCCACACGACCGAGCGTGGCGTCGCCGCGAGGACGTTGGACGGGAGACAGCCCGTCGATCACCTCGTCGAAGTCGGCCACGTAGGGCAACAACTCGACCACGCGCTGCCACCCGCTCTGGGCAGCCTGGCTGTAGCGAAGACCTCGTAGGAGCACGATCACGATCGCTCCCACGAGTGCGAGATCGAGATTGCCCTGGGCTCGAAGCGCCACCACGCCCCCGAACAGGAGCACCATGACAGCGCCGAGGTACAACGCCGGTTGCAGGCTCCCCGCGAGGTAGGCCTTCCGGTACGGGACCGCTACTGCGGCGGCATCCGCCGCCTGGAGCGCACGGACCTCGTCCTGCACGCCGTGGATCCGGGCTTCGGCCAGCACCCCCAGGACATCGGCGACGGAATCGACATACGCGTGGTGCTGCTCGATGTGCGCCTTCGCCTCGCGATGGAGACGCTTCGTGATCGGCCGGAACACGAGAGCCAGGACTCCTCCGGCGACGATCAGGACCACCGCGGTGGCCGGCGACACGAACAGCGCGGCGGCCGCCATCGCGACGAACGACACCGATCCGGCGGAGAAGTTGGCGAGGACCAGGATGGCGTGGGCCATTCGGAGACTCTGGACCGACACGAGGTCCTGGAACCTCGAGGTGGTCATCTGGGATTGCTCCTCCCATGGCGCATGCAACAGCGCGGTGACGAGCCGATTCCTCGACGACGTCAGCAGGTGGCCCGACAGCTTCGCCGACAGGAAGGCCGCCGCGAGCCGGGCGCCCACCATCGCGAACGTCAACACGAGGCCGAGCAGCAGCCAGCCAGTGTAGGACGTCATCACCTCGACCCCGCCGACGGCCACCTCGACGTCGTCCCCGCCTTCGGCGAGGTCGGCGGCGCCGGCCGCGAGGACGACGACGGCCGCCGCCTCGGCGACGCCACCGACGATGGTCATCGCCAGGAAGAGGGCGACCGATCGCGGGTGTCCCGTGACCGACACGACCCGTCGCCCGAGGCGTACGACCTCGCTCCGGGTCAGCGAGGGGTCGGTGGACGGTTCCGTCGGTCGAGCGCTCTCATCCGCATCTGCCGAAGGGGCCGTGTCGGCTTCAGCGGTCATGCACGGATGTCCGGGGCCGGCTTGACCGCGATCCTGGCGGTGTAGTCGACGCGCTGGAGTAGCGGCAGGCGCCGGTCCGGGGAGGAGAAGTACTCGTCGATCGCCTTTCGGCAACCGTCCCAGTGGCCGTAGTCGTCGATGAGCAGGACTCCTCCGTCGGACAGCAACGGGTACAGGTGTTCCATCTCGTGTCGGGTCGATTCGTACCAGTCGGTGTCGAGCCGGAGCAGCGCCAACGAGTCGGGCACCTGCGCCGGGATGGTGTCCTCCACCATGCCTTCCACGAAGTGGATCCGCTCGGCCGGGTACCCGGTGCCGAGCACCGCGTCCCGAACCAGATCGAATCGGAAGGACTCCTCGTCGAAGAACCACTGCCAGGGCTTCCGGCCCTCGGATCGAGCCCGGTTCCACAGCGCCAGAGCAGACTCACCGAAGCGAGAGGTGTCGGCTTCACCCGGCTCGGTCATGCCCTCGAACGTGTCATACAGGTACACGTCGCGGTCGTCGACCCCATTCGCCTGCAACTTGCGGATGATCGCGAGGACCGACCCGCCCTTCCACACCCCACATTCGGCGAACGCCCCCGGAACCCCGGCGTCGAGTGTGTACTGGACGGCGTCGATCAGCGCGATCTGACGCTCGACCGAGGTCATGGTGAGGGGCCGCGCTTCGTCCAGGATCGCCCGGTCCGACGTCGACAGACCGTCGACCACTCGCGGATCTCCACCGTTCCGTGGGTCCTGCCTGCGGAGGCGGGAAAGACGCTTCACACCACCGCGGATCTTCGCTCTCAGCATCTTCCCTCTTGCCCGATCGACGTCCACCACGGGCACTCAGCTTTGCACCGAGCGCGCGCTAGATTGCACTTTCCGGCCAGAACGATCACAGCGGACGCAGGAGCACGATGTTGCGCAGCACGCTCACCAAGCGCCTCGATGACGCGGCGATCGACTACCTGAAGAGGCGATCCCGGCGGGCTCGAGGCCACCTTCGCGATCGCATCCCCGATGTCGATCTCCTCGCCGCCGAGTACCTCCATCAGGAGCACCTCGACGACGGGGAACGCAGCATTCTGTCGGCCGTCGACGGGATCACGCTCGTCAACCCACTCGGGCTCCACGCTCTCGTGCAGGCGGTCGACTACGTCGTGGAACGGGAGATCCCGGGAGCCTTCGTGGAGTGCGGCACCTACCGGGGTGGCTGTGCCATGGCCGTCGCGATGCGGCTCGTGCAGCTGGGTGCGACCGACCGCGAGATCCACCTGTTCGACACGTTCGAGGGCATGCCTCCCCCGGCCAGGCCGGACGACCAGTTGACATACCTGAGCGACGGCCAGAGCATCGGCGAGCTCTTCGAGGACGCTCGTAGTGACGAGGCGAAGTCGGCTGCATGGTTCTCCGATGTCGAGACGATCGCCCGCGACAACGTGCTCGGGACCGGGTTCCCCGCCGAGCGACTGCACCTGGTCCGCGGCAAGGTCGAGGACACGATCCCGGACCACGCGCCGGCATCGATCGCCGTCCTCCGACTGGACACGGACTGGTACGAGTCGACGATCCACGAGCTCGAGCACCTGTACCCCCGGCTGTCCAGCAACGGCGTGCTCGTCGTCGACGACTACGGCGTGCTCGAGGGTGCGCGCGACGCCACCGACGAGTACTTCGCCGAGCACGGGTCCGTGCTGCTCCATCGAATCAACTTCGCGGTGCGCCAGGCCATCAAACCCTGATGTCGGCCGGTCGAACGGTGGAGTCCGAGAGTCTCCGCGTCCTGACGGTCGGCAACATGTACCCGCCGCATCATCGGGGTGGTTACGAGTTGGTGTGGGAGTCGGCGGTCGCCCACCTCGAAGCGCAGGGTCACACCGTGCGCGTGCTGACCACGGACCATCGAGAACCGCAGCCGCCAGCCGACGCCTTCGACCACGCCGCCCGAGAGCTCCATTGGTACTGGCACGAAGACGCCTGGCCCGACCTCTCGCCGCTGGAACGCCTCCGGCTCGAACGCCACAACCGACGCATCCTCTGCCGCGAGATCGCGGATCTCCGGCCTGACGTCGTGTGCTGGTGGGCGATGGGCGGCATGTCGCTCTCGATGATCGAGACCGTTCGACGGCTCGGTGTCGCCGAAGCCTTCGTCCTGTGCGACGACTGGCTCGTGTACGGACCTCGCGTCGACGGTTGGATGCGGGCGCTCGATCGCATCGGTCCGCTCCGGCGTGTCATCGAGCTCGCCACCCGGGTGCCGGCACAGATCCGGCGGGCACGGCCCGGGCCCTCGCTCTGCCCGAGCCGATGGCTGCTGGGCCGGGCGCATGCGGCGGGCTGGGATTTCACCGAATCGACGGTCGTGGGCCAGGGCGTGCCGAGGTCGTTGTTCCCGGAGGCACCGCCGCGACCCTGGCGGTGGAAGATCGCCTGTGTCGGCCGCCTCGATGAACGCAAGGGCGTCGACCTGGCGATCGGCGCGCTGGCGTACCTCCCTGAGGAAGCCCGGCTCACGATCATCGGGAGCGCCGGCGACGAGGCGTACCGCACCGAACTCGACCGCCTGATCGAGACGACCGGCGTCGGCGACCGCGTCGAGTTCACCTCCCTGCCCCGTGACGAACTCGGCGATGCGTACGCCGACGCCGACGTCGTCGTGTTCCCGGTGCGGTGGCCTGAACCCTGGG
>JAPKDO010000295.1 GCA_028822535.1 Acidimicrobiales bacterium | reverse complement strand
AGACGGCATCGCCTCCGCGGCGCCGGTGCTGTCCACGCGTCCCGCCGTCGGCGGCATCCTCGTCACCGAATCACTGTCGACCGAGTTGTTGCAGTCTGCGCTCCGGGCGGGCTTCAAGGACGTGTTGACCGCTCCGGTCGAACGTGGCGAACTGCAGGACGCGATCACCCGCATCGCATCGACCTTGCCCGGCGTGAATCTGCCGTCGTCGGCGCACCCCCGAGAAGACCCCGATCCCCGCGGTCGTATGACCACCGTCTTCTCGACCAAGGGAGGTGCAGGCAAGTCCGTGATCGCCACCAACGTGGCGGTCTCGCTCGCCAAGCGGTCCGACCGCCCCGTGGTACTCGTCGACGCCGACCTCCAGTTCGGCGACGTGAGCGTCATGTTGAAGCTTGCACCACACCGCACGGTCGTCGATGCCGTCGGCGCACTCGACAAGCTCGACGCGAGCATGCTGCGCAGTCTTCTCGTCGAACACGAGGAGTCGGGCCTGCTGGTGCTGTCTGCGCCGCTCGAACCGGCGTTCGCCGATCAGATCGAGGCCGCACAACTGGTCGAGATCATCGAACTGCTCCGGTCGATGGCGGCGCACGTGGTCGTCGACACGCCGTCGCACTTCAACGACGTCGTCCTGGCCTTGATCGAGGAGTCCGACGATGTCCTGCTCATCGCCGGCATGGACATCCCGAGCATCAAGAACGTCCGGATCGGCCTGCAGACGCTGCGACTCCTCAACACGCCGATGCACAAGATCCGGCTCGTGCTCAACCGGGCGAACTCGAAGGTCAAGCTCGATGTCGCCGAGGTCGAGCGGACGTTGCAGGTGCAGGCGCAGAGCCGCATCCCGAGCGACGTGTCGGTACCGCAGTCGGTGAACAAGGGCGAGCCGATCGTTCTCGACGCGCCCCGGTCCGGCCCGGCGAAGGCGATCGAAGCACTGGTCGAGCTCCTGATCGAGGAGCCGGCACGATGACGAACGTGGCCCGCACCCGGGCCTCGGGAGGGGACCGACCATGAGCCTGTACCAGCGCATCCACGAGGGCGGCGAGGGCGAGGCAGCGACGACGGCCCGGCGTGATCCGGTGCTCGACGAACTCCGCCAGAAGATCCACCACCACCTCATCGAGGAACTGGGGCCGATCCTCTACGACAAACGGCTGTCGGAGGACGACCTCCGCCGGCGGGTACAGGAGCAGCTCCAGGCGGCCCTCGCGCAGGAGCGGGCACCGTTGTCCGCCGCCGACAAGTCGCAGCTCATCCAGGACGTGTCCGACGACATCCTCGGCTACGGCCCGATCGACCGTCTGCTCAAGGACGAGAGCATCACCGAGGTCATGGTCAACGGCCCCGAGCAGGTCTTCGTCGAACAGGACGGCCGCATCACCAAGTCGGACGCGACGTTCGTCGACGACACCCACCTGCGTCGGATCATCGACAAGATCGTCGGCCAGATCGGGCGGCGCATCGACGAGGCGACGCCGATGGTCGACGCTCGTCTTCCCGACGGCTCACGTGTGAACGCAGTGATCCCGCCGTTGTCGATCGGCGGACCGTTCCTCACCATTCGAAAGTTCTCGACCGATCCGTTCCAGGTCGACGATCTCATCCGCTTCGGCACACTGAACGCCGCATCGGCCCGCTTCCTCCAGGCCTGCATCGTCGGTCGACTCAACTGCATCGTCTCCGGCGGTACCGGTACCGGCAAGACGACGACGCTCAACGTCTTGTCGAGTTTCATCCCGACCGACGAGCGCATCGTCACGATCGAGGATGCGAAGGAGCTCCAGCTCCATCAGGAGCACGTGCTCGCGATGGAGACCCGCCCGCCGAACATCGAGGGCAAGGGCCACATCTCGATCCGAGATCTGGTGCGCAACAGCCTCCGCATGCGTCCCGACCGAGTGGTCGTGGGTGAGTGTCGTGGCGGCGAGGCGCTGGACATGCTCCAGGCCATGAACACCGGCCACGACGGGTCGCTCACCACGGTGCACTCCAACAGCCCCCGCGACACGTTGTCACGCATCGAGACGATGACGCTGATGGCGGGATACGACCTTCCGGTGCGAGCGATCCGCGAGCAGATGGCGTCGGCCATCGACGTGATCGTGCACCTGATGCGGCTCCGCGACGGCACCCGTCGAGTGACGCACGTGACCGAGGTGCAGGGTATGGAGGGCGACGTCATCACGCTCCAGGACATCTTCCTGTTCGACTACGGCATGGGCGTCGACGAGCAGGGAAAGTTCCGGGGTCACCTCAAGGCGACGGGCGTGCGACCCAAGTTCGCGGAGAAGCTCGCCGACCACGGCATCAAGCTCGGTCCCGAGGTCTTCCAGCCCGAGGCGTTCGCCCGGCGGGCAGTCAAGGGGAAGTGACGTCGATGCGTAGAACCGGACGTCGGTGTGTCGCCGCTGCCGTGGCCCTGGTTGCCATGGCCGTGTCGCTCCTGGCCGCCGTACCGGCCCACGCGCAGACCTCGGACCCCGAGCTCGTCATCCGGTCCATCGACGGCACGGACCGCGCCGCAGTCGAGACCGAGTTCCTCTGGACCGGCGATCGGGCGCAGGTGCCCGAACTCGTCGTCCGCGAAAACGGCACGGTCGTCGACTCGTCCCTGCCGGTGCGGCTGGACGACCAGCGAGACTTCGGCATCGTGCTCGCCATCGACACCAGCGGCTCGATGGAGGAAGGCAACGCCTTCCAGACGGCGATCGACGCAGCGACCAGCTTTGTCGAGGCCAAGGAACAGAGCGACCAGATCGCGGTCGTCGGGTTCGGGAGCGCCGTCGAGGTGTTCGCTCCGCTGACCGCCGACGAGTCCACGCTCGTCGACGCGCTCGGACGGATGGGCGTCGGTGGCGGCACGCCGATGTACGACGCCGTCCAGAAGTCCGTCGACCTCTTCGACGGAACCGACCTCGTTCCGAACATCGTCCTGCTCACCGACGGGCGCGACGAGGGCTCGACGATCAGTGAAGACGCTGCCGTGAACCTCCTCGGTCGCTCCGACGCACTGCTCTACGGCCTGGGCATCGACAGTGGAGACTTCGATCCGGCCTCGCTCGAGCGCCTCGCGTCGGCCACGGGAGGGTCCGTCCTCACCTCGGATGATCCTGACGCACTCTCCGGGTTCTACGACGACGTTCAGGAGCGGCTCCGCCAGCAGTTCTCGGCATCGTTCGAGTCCGCCACCGACGCCGAAGGCGCGGCGACGGTCACGCTCACCATCGGAGCGACCAGCGACGAAGGCTCCTACACCCCCGGTTCGGTCGCATCGACCGTCGGGCAACTCGAACCCGTCGAGATCGCGCAGGAGGGGGGCATCAGCGCACTGCAATCGACCGTCTTCCTCTGGGTCGCGATCGGCTTGCTGGTCGTGGCCGTGGCCGTCGCCGTGTTCGCCTTCGGCATGTCGGTGATCGGTGACAAACGATCGCTCGATCGGGTGCTCCAGCCCTATTCCGACGGGTTCGTCGCGCCGGACGATGCCGGCGACGACCGATTGGCGACGTCCGCGATCCTGCAGCGAGCCGTGGCGATGACGGGCCAGTTGGCCGAGCGTCGCGGCGTGCTCCGACGGATCGAGGACATGCTCGAGCGGGCGAACCTCCCGCTCCGCGCCGCCGAAGCGTTGTTCTTCTACATCGTCGCAGCCGTGCTGCTCGGCGTGATCGGTGGGTTGTTGCTCGGCGGCGTCATCGGCGGCATCTTCATCTTGATCCTCGCCTTCGCCATTCCCCCGGGCATCGTCGTCGCACTGGCGCACAAGCGGCGGGCGGCGTTCCAGACACAACTGCCCGATCTCCTCGCCCTTCTCGCCAGCACGCTGCGCTCGGGCTACTCGCTCATGCAGGGCGTCGAGGCGGCGGCCCAAGAGGTCATCGAGCCGACGAGGCGCGAGCTGCAACGAGTGGTGACCGAAGCTCGTCTCGGTATGCCGCTCGAGGAAGCGCTCCACAACGTGTCGATGCGCATGAACTCACGCGACTTCGAATGGACCGTCATGGCCATCGCGATCCAGCGTGAGGTCGGCGGCAACCTGGCCGAACTCCTCGACACCGTGGCCGACACGATGCGGGCACGCGATCGGCTCCGGCGAGACATCAACTCGCTGACGGCCGAGGGCCGGGTCTCGGCCATCGTCCTCGGCATCCTTCCCGTCGCCATCGGCTTCATGATCTACGCGTTGAACCCCGAGTACATCGAGGGGCTCTTCGACGAGACCGTCGGGTGGATCATGGTGATCGGCGCCGGTGGCCTGATGCTGGGCGGGTTCGTCTGGATGTACAAGATCATCGACATCGAGGTGTGAGGAGCCGGGCATGGGACTGACACTCGGACTGATCTGCGTCGCAGCAGCAGTGGGCCTCGCCGTCTTCGGCATCGGCATGCAGTTGGAGGAGCGCGCCGACATCCGCACGTCGTTGCGTCGCGTCGGCGGCTACGAGATCCAAGACACCCGCGACAAGGAACTCCTCGAGTCGCTCGGCAAGCGCACCGTCGCTCCGGTGTGGGGCAGCCTCGTCGGCCTGGGGCGGCGGGTCACCCCGATCGGCTACATGGACAACATCCGCTCCAAGCTGACCCGGGCCGGCTGGGCGGAGCCGTCGGCCCTCGACACGTTCCTCGTCGTGAAGATCGTCGGCGTCGTCCTTGCGTTCGTGGCCGTCTTCATGGTCCTGGTCGTCATCGGCAT
>JAPKDO010000027.1 GCA_028822535.1 Acidimicrobiales bacterium | reverse complement strand
GGGCCTGCTGCTCGCTCTGCACTTCGCCCTGTGGGTGCCATCGCTCTCGTACACCTCGGTGGCATCGTCGGTCGCGCTCGTCGCGACGCAGCCCATCTGGGCCGCGCTCATCGCTCGGGCTCGGGGTGAGGACGTCGCCACGCAGGTGTGGGTCGGTATCGGGATCGCGCTCGGCGGCGTCGTGATCCTCACCGGCGTCGACTTCGGGTTGTCGACCAGGGCGCTGTTCGGCGACCTCCTCGCCCTCGCGGGCGGCTGTTCTGCTGCCGCCTATGTCACCGTGGGTGCCGAGGTCCGACGCAGCGTCGACACGGTCGTCTACACCGCCGGTTGCTACGCGATCGCCGGTGCGACGTTGTTCGTCCTGTGCGTGGTGACCGGCCGAGATCTCGTCGGCTACGACACGGGAACGTGGCTCGCCATCGTCGGTTTGGTCGTCGGGGCCCAACTCCTGGGACACACGCTGCTCAACCAGGTGCTGCGGCGCATCTCGGCCACGAGCGTGTCGGTCGCCATCCTCTTCGAGGTGATCGGTGCGGCGATCATCGCAGCGATCGCGTTCGACGAGACTCCTCCGTTGGCGGCGGCCCCCGCCGCTCTGCTCATCTTGGCTGGCACCGTCGTCGTGATCCGCTCGGGACGACGCCGACCGATCACCGACCCCATCGACCCCATCGAGGGAGTACCTCTTGCCTGAGAACCTGCCGTTCACGCCGATGATCGAGCCGCCGACCGACGAGGGAGCGAACTCGACGCTGGTCTTCTCGGTGAAGGGGGACGCCGTCCACGTGGCCCCGTCCGGCCTCGACGACCACGGCGCCGATCTCTACCTGGGCCGAATGGGAGACGTCGACTGCTGGGCGATCGACATCGACGGCGACGACGAGGCCGACCTCGTGGTCACTCCGCTGATGGCACTCCACGCCCATGTGTCCGAGGAGGAGTGGACCGTCGCCGGCCGCGCCGTGCAGCTGCTCGAGTGGCGCAAGACCCACCGCTACTGCGGTCGCTGCGGCGCCGAGACAGAACAGGTCCCGGGAGAGCGGGCGATGCGGTGCCCGATCTGTCGGCTCATGGCGTTCCCTCGCCTGGCCCCGGCGGTCATCACCCTGATCACACGGGATGACGGCGCCGCGCTGCTCGCTCGCAACGCGAACTTCCCGATCCCGATGTTCTCGTGTCTGGCGGGATTCGTGGAACCGGGCGAGACGCTCGAACAGGCGGTGATCCGAGAGGTACAGGAGGAGGTCGGCCTCACGGTCGGCCGCGTCCGCTATCACAGCTCGCAGCCGTGGCCGTTCCCGCACTCGCTCATGATCGGCTTCGAGGCGCAGTGGGTCGAGGGCGACATCGCTGTGGACGGCGTCGAGATCGCCGAGGCCGCGTGGTTCACCACCGACGATCTCCCCCCGATCCCGCCTCGTCTGTCGATCGCTCGCCGCCTGATCGACGACTGGATCGCCCAGAACTGATGGCGTGGGAATCGCCCGGGCAGGCCGACGGTTGGTCCGGAGGATGAAGACCGCCGACGAGCCGCGCCTGATCACACCGTTGTTCGCGCTGATCACGGCGTCAGGGCTCTGCTACTTCCTGGCGATCGGATCGCTGCTGCCCACGCTTCCTCGCTATGTCGAGGACGAACTGTCGGGCAGCGGGTTCGAGGTCGGTCTCGTGGTCGGAGCGTTCGCGGTTTCGGCCGCGCTCGTCCGACCGTTGGTCGGACGATTGGGCGACACGCTCGGCCGCCGGACCATGGCCGCCGCCGGCGCTGCGATCGCCGCGGTCTCCATCGCTCCACTCGGCCTGGTCCACGCCGTGTGGTTCCTCGTCCTGGTCCGCCTGATAACGGGGCTCGGGGAGGCCGCCTTCTTCGTCGGGGCCGCCACCGCGGCCCAGGACCTGTCGCCCGACCACCGTCGTGGCGAAGCGGCCTCGTTCTTCTCGATCGCCATCTACGGCGGTCTGGCGTTCGGGCCGGCAGCGGGGGAGTGGATCTATCGGAACCACGGCCCGAGTGCCGAATGGACCTTCGCCACGGTCGCGTGCATGATCTCGCTCCTGCTCGCGTCGTTCATCCCCCGCGAGCTCGGCCGGGTCGAGAATCCCGTGCCGCGACGAGGGCTGCTGCATCCGGCTGCCGTGCTGCCGGGTTCGGTCCTGCTGCTCGGCCTCATCGGTTTCACCGGATTTGCTGCCTTCGTGCCCCTCTACGTCGACGAGATCGGTGTCGATGACGCCGGGCCCTTCTTCTTCGCCTACGGCGCGATCGTCTTGACCGTGCGCATCTTCGGCGCCCGCATCCCCGACCGCCTCGGTGCGGTGCGCACGTCGACGATCGCCCTGATCTCGATCTCGACCGGCATCGGCGTCGTGGCGGCGGTGAGCAACGTCACCGGACTGTGGGTGGGCACCGTGCTCTTGTCGATCGGGATGTCTCTCCTCTTTCCTGCCCTGTTCATCCTCGCGGTGAACAACGCGCCCGCCGAGGAACGCAGTCACGCCGTCGGGACGTTCTCGCTCTTCTTCGACCTCTCCCAGGGTCTCGGCGCGCCGGTGTTGGGCATCCTCGTGACCGTGTTCGGTGCGGAGCAGGCGGCGTTCGCCGGCGGCGCGGTGATGGCGGTCGCCGGTCTGGTGCTCGCCAACACCAAGCTCCGGGCGTCGTTGGCCGAACCGGTGATCACGCCGGCCTGACCACGCCCGTCCGAGACCTGCGTCGACCGGATGCTCAGCGGCCCGGGTCGTGCGAGAAGGCGATCGCCGCCGCGGTCGCGACGTTGAGCGAATCGACCGTCGATCGGATCGGGATGCGGACCCGGATGTCGGCCGCGTCCATCGTGGCGTCGGCGAGTCCGGGACCCTCCGCCCCGACCAGCCAGGCGAGGCGGTCCGTCGGTCTCAGGTCATGGAGCGAGGTGTCCCCCGCCGGAGTGAGGGCGACCGTGGTGAACCCGCCCCGCCGGAGGGGGTCGAGGCCGTCGGGCAGTGCATCCGTACGTGTCCACGGGACGTGCAGCAGGTGCCCCATCGACACTCGGACAGAGCGTCGGTACAGGGGGTCGGCGGCCGTCGGGTCGAGCAGGATCGCCTCGACGCCGAACGCAGCCGCGTTGCGGAACATCGCTCCCATGTTCTCGTGGTCGTTCAGTCCTTCGACCAACACCACCCTCGTTGCCGGCTCGAGGAGTTCGGCGACGGACGGGAGTGGGATGCGGGCGGCCGAGGCGATGATCCCTCGATGGATCGGGAACCCGGTGACCGATTCGAGCAGCGCCGGCGTGCCGACGAACACGTCCACGTCGGTGTCGCCCAGCACGTCGAGGACCCGCTGGAGCTTCGACTCGCTCACCAACACGCTGCGGAGGCGGTACGGCGACTGCAGGACGACGGCTTCGAGGACGAGCAGTCCTTCGACGACGAAGCAACCGTGTTCGGCCTCGGTTCGGGCTCGCGCTTGTGCGTCGTTGAGCCCTGACACCTCGACGAGGCGTGGGTCGTCACGATCGTGGACAGGGACGACACGGGCCATCGGACCAACCTAGGGCGGGTGTCCGCGCCGCTACGCGAGTGGGATGACCGCCTGCGTCTGGGTGGTTCGGGTGACGTGCTTGCCGTCGGCGCGGGCGATGTCGGTCTGGATCACGATCGTGGTGCGACCGGTGTGGATCGGCGTGGAGGTGATCGTGATCTCGCCGTCGGCGACGCCCCGGAGGAAGTTGGTCTTGGATTCGATCGTCGACGTGATCGAGTCGGGCGGAAGGTGCTGCACCGCACACATCGCTCCGACAGCGTCCGCCAGAGCCATCAGGTAGCCCCCGTGGAGGATGCCGCCGGCGGTGCATCGGTCGGACGACCAGTCGGCGGTGCCGACGACCTCGTCGGGGGAGCCTCGCTCGATCCGCAGGCCGAGTCCGGCCGTGAACGGCATCTGATCGTGGGCGAGCGCGGTCAGGTCGTCGTCAGCCATGTCCACAGCATGGTGGGCGGACGTCATGGTGTCGATGACGTGCCGGGTAGTCGCGGGAGGGCCGGTGGTCAGGTCTTGCGGACATCGGGGTTGTAGCAGGCGCCTTTCATGCCGAGCATCTGAGCCGGGACGCATCGGTTGGAGTTCCGGCAGCGGAGGGGGCCCGGTTCGCCGTCGAGGATCTTCGCAGCGAGGTCGGGCTCGGCGTAGAACGGCCGGCCGATCCCGACCATGTCGGCTTCGTCGTCGCGGAGGATCTGGTCCACCTCCGCCTTCGTGCGGATCCCGCCGACAGCGAAGACGGGGATGTCGACGAGCGCCGAGGCGCGGCGGAAGAGCGACCGGTTCCACACCGGCTCGAATGGAGCGGTTCGGCCGCCCCACCACGAGCCTGCCTTCAGGAGCGCCCGTCGCCCGCGTCTGGGCGCCGCGGCGCGAAGGCGCGTGGCCATTCCCGGGTTCTTCCACAACGAGTCCGGGATGCCACCGCGCGAAAGTGTGGTGTCGGGGAAGACCGACACCTCGACCGGGGTGACGGCGTCGTACCCCCACTCCTGCACCAGTCGGCACAGTTCCAGTGCTTCTTCGACCGTCGATCGAGGAAAGCCTGGCGGAGCGACCTCGGCCGGAGCCTTGACGGTGCAGGGGAAGTCGGCGCCGGCCCGTTCGGCGACCGCTTCGCGGATCAACCGCAGTACGCGGGCTCGCCCCTCGAAGCTTCCGCCGAACTCGTCGTCGCGACGGTTGTAGAACGGCGAGAGGAACTGGTCGAGGAGCTTCGCGTTGGCTGATCCCAACTGGATCCCGTCGTAGCCGGCCTCTCGCGCCCAGGACGCGATGTCGCCGTAGCGATTCGCCATCTCCCGGACCTCGTCGGTCGTCAGCACGTGGACGTCGTTCCCGGCGTACATCGGCTTGAGGTACCAGGGCAGCGGCGATGCCGCGAGCAGGGGTGACGTGCGGTCGCTCGCGTAGGGCTCGTGCCATGCCTCCATGGAGTAGAGCCCGCCGTGACCCAACTGGAGGAAGATCGATGCGCCTTCGGCGTGGACGGCGTCGACCATGGGGGCGAGTCGCATGGTCTTCACCCTGGTGTCGACACACGTCATGCCCGGGGAGGTCCGTCCTTCCGGGAAAATGCACGACGACCCCTGGATGATGAGGCCGACTCCGTGCCGGGCGTTCTCCACGAACTGCCTGGCGTATCGGTCGGCGGCGGCCTCTCCATCGCCGGCGCCCTCGAGCACCGGTGCGCGATAGAGGCGGTTGCGGACCGTCGTGCCCCCGATGGCCAGCGGTTCCTGCGCAGTCATCGTCGCACCCACCGCCGAGCATCATGCCAGGATGCACGGCCATGAGTGAGACCTTCGACATCCTGGGCACGACGATCGGCTTCCCGGTCGAGGTCCGCGACGCCCGCATGGCGAACGCCGTCTACACCGTCCCCGCCGACGCAGCGCGGGCGATTCTCGACGACGATGCCTTCGAGGTCGACGTCGACGAACACGGCGCCACCACGGTGGTCGTGGGCTTCGTCGACTACATCGACAACGACCTCGGCGACTACGACGAGGTGATGCTGGCGGTGATGGCCAGGAGCGTGGACGCCGATCCCGAGATCCAGGGCACCTACATCTGGCGGTTGCCGGTCAACCAGGAGTTCACCTGCGAGGCGGGCATCCGGATGTTCGGGCTTCCCAAGACCGTCGAGGACATCACCATCGAAGGCAACGACGAGTCGGTCACGTGCACGCTCCGCAGCGGCGGGTCGCTCGTGTTGCGGCAGCGCTTTCCGCTGCTCGACGACATCGAGGGTGTACCGATGCCATCACCGACCGTGTGTGTCAGCCGGATCGACGGCACGCCGTCGGTCTCCGAGTCCGAACCCACCGGGTCGCTCCGGATGGCGTTCGGGGGTGATGGCTACGAGCTCGAGCTGGGCGATCACCCATGGGCGGACGAGCTGCGGGCGCTGGGGATCGAAGAAGCCGATCCCACGGTGCTCGCCGTGTGCGACGACTGGAAGTCGACCTTCCAGACCCCTCGGGCGATCTGAATCCCGACCGGGTTCAGACGGTGGTGCCGACCTCGGGATCGAGCGAATCCTCGAGGCTCGGCTCGCTCACGTCGACGCCGCGCAGCGCGAGGTCGATCGTCAGGTCGGTGAACACGTCGCCCATCTCGCCGCGGTAGCGAAGCTGGATCTGGTTCGAGTCGCGGTACCGACCGAACACACTGTTCTCCTCGAGCACCTCGAGGCCGGCCGAACGAGCGTTTCGCACGCGGTCCGACGCCATGATGAACAGATCGGCGTGGTCGGGAAGCGCGGCGGAGAGCTCTTCGAGCGCGGCGAGGACCATGCCCTCTTCGATGGTGCCCGAGAGCTCACCATTCTCGTCGGCTTCGAGACCGAGTGTCTTGGCGGTGGTGAGCACGTGCATTCGGGGGCTCCTCCTCGGAATTTCCCATCGGAACTTCAGGTGTCAACGATGCCGCCGTTCTCGTCGAACGACAACCCGCTCCACAGCGATTGTGCACCCTGTGATGCTTCGCCGCGCGCATCTACCCTTCCTTCGACGCGCGAGCCCGGAGCGGATGACCCGACGCACGTGCCCGTCGTCACACGAATCCACGTGGCGCCGACTCGACTTCAGAGCTGGGAAGCTCGCTTGTCCTCGTACATCGCCCGGTCGGCACGATCGATGTGGGCTCGCACGTCCAGGTCAGCGTGCAGGGAGGTGAACCCCGCGCTGGCTCCTCCGGCGCCGCATGCCGCCATCGCCTCGTCGATCCGGCGGCGGAGATCGTGCTGTGCCGGATGGGGTAGCTCGTCGAGGAGGAGGATGAATTCGTCGCCACCCCATCGCCCGACCTGGTCGCCGTCGCGTACCAAGGCCTGGAGGGCTTCACCGACGAGGGCGAGGACCCGGTCTCCTTCGTCATGGCCGTAGTCGTCGTTGACTCGCTTGAACCCATCGAGATCGACGAAAGCGATCGTCGAGCGTTGACCGTCTGCGATGCGTCGTGCGAGTTCGTTGCTGATGGCGGAACGGCTGCTGAGCCCCGTGAGTGCGTCGCGAGACGCCTCGACCCGCCAGCGAGTCGAGGTCGTGACGTCGTCGATCACTCCCGACACCGTGCCGTCGGGAAGCGGATGCTGACACCGGATCCGGAGGATCCGACCGTCGTCGGTCTCGACGGAGGCTTCGGCGTTACCGTCGCGTTGTGTGGTCTCCAGCATCGTCGCCCAGGTGCTGTCGAAACCGCCGAGGACGTCGACGATGGTCTCCGAGTCGCCGACGAGGGCATGGCACGCGTCGTTGGTGAAGTCGAAACGGCCGTCCTGGTCGCACACGAACACACTGACGGGGATCTCGCTCGCGATGCTCCGGACCCGGAGCTCGCTCGAGCGAAGTGCCTCCTCGGCCGCCAACTGGTCGGAGATGTCCAGGTCGTGGATGGTGATGGTGCCGTCGCTGTCCGGTCGCCCGATGGATGCGAGGACCCAGGTCGACGTGCCGTCGAGGTGCATCACCCGTTGCCGCAGCGATCGGCCAGGCGAGTCGTGCTCGACGACATCGGCCCAGGCATCGAGCAGGGCTTCGTGATCGTCGGGATGTACGAGATCGAGGCCGTTCTGGCCCACGAGTTCGTCGGCCGTTCTCCCGTAGAGCTCGGCGAGCGTCCCCTCCGCTCGCATGATCCCGCCGAGCGGCCCGAGACGCAAGATGCTCCAGTGAGCCGGGTCGTGTGCCGACCGCTCCGGTGTCTCCGGCGGAGCGGCCGTGCCCGACTGCAACGTCGTGATGCCCAGGAGCACCACGCCGAGCGGGGTGTCGGCGAGGTCGCAGTAGTCGAATCGCCGATGGCTCCACGTGCCGTCTCCCGAACGGATCCATGCCTCGGCGCTGTGCACGGTCCCCGGGTCGGCGATTGCCGCGACCCAGGCACGCGCCATCTGCGGACGATCGCGGTGGTGAAGGCGGGCCAGGTGCTCCCGGTCTTCGCTCGTCGGGGAGTCAGTGGAGCGCAGCGCCCACGGAAGCGAGACGAGACGACCATCGCGGTCTCGGGCGAGAAGTCGGTCGGCCGCGGCGAACTGGGGTGGCAGTGAAGCGCACGCCCGCTCCGATTCCGACCCTTGAAGCATCGGATCTCACTATACGAACGACCGCCGGCCTCCCGCTCAGTTCCTTGTCGGAGTCACGACTTGACGCAGTCCGGAATCGGGACCGGACCATCGACTCCTGCATCGACCGGGGCTGATCCGGCCAGCGCTGAGTCGTCAGTCCCGGCCTCGGCTGAGCACCTGGCCGAGGTCTCCGGCTTCGTAGTCGTCGGGCGCGGCGACCTCCACGATGGGGTCGTCGCGCTCGTCGAACTCGAGCTTCAGGGCGCGTGAGATGACGGCGTGTCCGGAGTACATGACCGTGATGTAGGTGAACTCCAGGATCTGCTCGTCGTCGAGTTCCTTGCGGAGCGCGTCGAAGATGGCCTCGTCGACGCGACCGTGCGCGAGCACGAGCGCGTCGGTGTAGGCGAGGAGTGCCCGCTCGATGGGGGAGAAGAGGTCGGAGACCTCCCAGGCCTTGAGGGCCTCGATCTTCTCGTCGCTGAACCCCAGCCCTCGGCACGACTTGCAGTGCTGCGAGTACACGAACTGGCTGCCCACGAGCCATCCAGCTCTCGTCTGGCCGAGTTCCCGGTGCTCGGGAGCGAGCGTCCGGTTCGGGCTGGCGTAGAGCCCGAACCCTCGACACGCGTGGTCGAGCACGTCGGGCGAGTTCGCGTAGACGGTCCACCAGTCGCCCGGAGTCCCCGTCGCAGTCCCTGGTTCGGCGACCGGATCGCGGTCATCGAAGAGGAGGTCGTACATCGTCGTGACGATTCCCTCGGGGGCTTCGGCGCGAGGGATCTGTCGGAGTCGTGGCACGCCGGACGGTGTACCACGACGTCAGGTGCGAGACTCGACCGATGGGTGATCTCGACGGCCAGACCTTCTGCATCACCGGAGCGAACACCGGCATCGGTCGGGACACCGCGTTGGCGCTCGCCGGCCGTGGCGGTCGCTTGGTACTACTCGGACGGTCACTCGATCGGACGCAGGGCGTGCTCGACGAGATCGCTCGCATCGGCAGCGAGGCGGACTTCGTCGCATGCGATCTCGCCGACCTCTCTTCGGTGGCGCTCGCTGCGGACGAGGTCCTCGCCCTCGACGTGCCCTTGGACGTGTTGATCGCAAACGCGGGTCTCGCCGGTCGACGGGGCGAGACGGCGCAGGGGTTCGAGCTGGCGTTCGGGACGAACCACCTCGGTCACTTCCTGCTCACGACCCGGTTGCTCGGCCGACTCCGGGAAGGTGGGCCGTCACGCGTCGTCGTGGTGGCGAGCGACTCCCACTACGCCGCCGACGGCATCGACTTCGAGGCCGTGCGGACCCCGACCAGGTCGGTCACCGGTATGTCGGAGTACGGGGTGTCGAAGTTGGCGAACGTCCTCTTCGCCCAGGAGCTCGCTCGACGGGAGGACCCGTCCTCGATGACCACCTACGCGCTCCATCCGGGAGTGATCGCGTCGGACATCTGGCGTCGTGTCCCCTGGCCGATCCGGCCGATCATCACGAGGTTCATGAAGTCGACCGAGGAAGGCGCACAGACGACCCTGCGCTGTGCAACCGACGCCGCCCTGGCTGCGGAGACCGGCAAGTTCTACGCCGATTGTGTCCCCAAGGAGCCCAGCGAGGCGGCGACGGCCGCGCTGGCATCCGAGCTCTGGGACCGAAGCGAAGCCTGGATCGCCGACCTGTAGGCCGCAGCGACAGCCGCAGCCGCGACGCTCCTTGCTTCGCCCCCTCCCTCGTTCTTGTCACGCGACCTGCCTTCCACCGGTCCCATCCTGTGACAAGAACGAGGGCGTGGGGGCCCGGCACTGGCGGTCGGATCAGACGGGGAAGCGGCGGCGGATCCAGTCGGCGAAGAGGGGATCGACGACGAGCAACTTGTCGTTCGTCCGGATGAGGTAGCCGCTGTTGGTGAGGCTCTCGATCGCTCCGGTCGCGGTGCCGGCGGGGAGTTCGAGGACGTCGGCAGCGGTGCCGTAGGGGCTTCCGCCGCTCACGATGGCGCGCAGCGTCTTCTGCTGTCCGGTCGGGAGAAGTGCGTACAGGCGCTCGGTCCCCGAGTCGACGCTCGAACGGACCGCTGACAGCGCCTGCTCCCAGGTCTCGAGATCCGCGGTCGACCCCTCGTCGGTGTGGCGCCACACGGCGTCGGCCATCTGCATCATCCGTTGGGGATGGCCGCGCACGAACTTGATGATCTGCGCCCGCGCGGAGCCGGGGGAGCGATCGGTGCGGGCGAACCCGGCGTCGACGATGTCGGCGATCTCGACGTCGGTCAGCGGGCCGATCTCGATCAGATCGGCTTGGGCGAAGAACGGCTGAGCTTGATCGGAGAACAGCATGCGCATGGTCGACGGCTCGGATCCAGCGAAGACGATGCCGAGATCGCGGTAGTGGTGCTGCAGTTCGGTGCGCAGCAGCCCGGCGGCCCGATCGACGTTGGCGATGCCGGAGAACTCGTCGAAGACCACGATCAGGTCGTGATGCATTCCGACCTCGACCAACTTGCGGAGTAACGCCCGGACGGCGAGGACGGGATCAGGACGTTCGCGCGCCGACCGTGAGAGCTCGACCCCGAGCGAACCGATCCGGAACGACAGGTCGGACGTGATCGCATCCAGCATCTTGCGGACCCGGCCGGCGAGACCGGCGATGGCGTGGTCGATCGCCCCGGCGAGGTCGGCCATCGAGTTGAGTTCGTAGAGGTCGATCCACACCGTCTCGGGGCCGACGTCTGCCAGGTCGGCCGTGATCCGGCGCAAGAGGCTGGTCTTGCCGTAGCGGCGTGGTCCGAGGAGCGCGGTGACCTGGCGTCCGGTCAGCCGCTCGGCGAGATCGCGCCGGAGGTCATCGCGGCCGGTGACCTCCCCGGCGCGCAGTGGGCCCTGGAAGGGGAACGGGCTGGTCTCGGCCATGGAGACATTCTATTGAATAGAAGTGGTTGACGTCGTAAAAAGAGAATCTCGTTAGTGCGGGTGTCCGTGGCCGTGGCTCCCGGAGTTCGCGGCCGCCCACCGGTAGACCCCCGTGGACATCGTCGACGTCGCCGCCTCGGTCCGGCGGGTGTAGACGTCGGAGTGGATCTCGACCACGGCCTCGTCGTCCGGTGCCGCTTCGAGCGCGAGCTCCGCCAACGCGCCGGCGAGTCGGAGATCGCCGCCGTCGGCGACGTCCAACGCCCGCTGGGCGAGGGTGGCCGCGCCGCCGGCGAGGTCCGCCAGCTCCGACGCGAGGTCGTGCTCCGGTGGGGGCTGCAGGTGCGCGGGGTTGCCGTCGTACCAACCGCCGTAGAGACGCCAGACATTGCGGACGATGAACTCGGGTTCGTCGTAGACGGGCGCCAAGTAGGGCTTGTCGGCGAGTTCGGCCGGGGGAGCGACCGTGTGGATGAGGTCGTCGAGGCGCGCGCCCTCGTTCATCATCGCCAGCGACTGTTCGACGATGGACTCGAGGTAGGCGGCCGTGTCGGTGAGCGCGGCGTGGACGCGTTCCTTGCCGATGACCGGCCAACCGTGGCCGGGCAGGAGGAACTCGGGTTCGAGCGCTGCCATCTTGCGCAGGGCGATCGCCCATTCGCGGGGGTAGCGCTGCACCTTCTGGGGGTTGCCGCAGTTGGGCGACGCCCAGATGAAGAGGTCGCCCGTGCACAGGACCTTCTTCTCGGGGATCCAGGTCCACGTGTGGTCGTCGGTCTCGCCCTTGTCGTGGAAGCAGAAGACCTCCATGCCGTTGATGTCGAACGAGGTCGACGCGGCGTGCAGGCGGTCGGGGGCACGGAACTCGGTCGGGAAGTTCACCGGGAGCCCGAACTGCCGGCTGTTGATCACGCTGTTGTAGCCGCCGGTCAGGGCATAGCGCTCGAAGCGCGCCGGCATGGCCTCATGGGCGTGCACGATCGGCGCCGGCAGTCCCCGGGAGGCGTTCTCGGCCTCGTACAGGTCGACGCCGAAGACGTGGTCGATGTGACCGTGGGACCAGACCGCACGGACCATCGGTTCGTCCGTCCACTCCCGGACGGCGTCCTTGATCATCGGGGCCGTGGCCGAGTGGCCGGTGTCGACGACGAGCATCCCGTCGCCGGTGGTGATGATCGCCGAGTTGGCCAGGTTCTTGACGAAGGCGACGCCGTCGGTGACCTCACCGAGACCGTCGATCGCCGTCACCGGGTGGTTGTCGGCCTCCGCAGTGGACGTCGTGCCGTTCCACAGCGCGTCGGACAGTTCGATCGGATCCATGATTCCCCCGGTTCTGCGCCCGTTCGGGCGCCCGTGGCGGATCGTAACGACTGGGCCCGGCGCGCTGTGGAGGGCGCGTCCGTCTCAGTCGTCGATCGACTGCTCTCGCTCGAAGACCACGTCACCGTCGAACCCGACGAACGTCTGCAGATCGGTCTGCGTGATGCTCGTGAGCGACGCACAGATCTCGTCATCGTTCATCTCGGTGATCTCGACCGTCACGTCGCCGGGCAGGAGACGTTCGTCGCCGAAGTAGGCGGCGTAGAAGTTGATCTTGCCGTCGGCGAGGGTCGGGTCGTCGTCGAAGTCGATCTGGTCGACGAACGTCTGACCGACCTCGATCGGTCCATCGGGGTTGAAGAGCGAGATCGTCACGAACAACTCACCTTCGGGTGCATCCGGTGGCCCGACCGGGATGCGATCCCCGAACTGATCGTCGGCCGGGATGTCGTAGCTGGCGAATCCGAGGTTGGCGTTCTGGTCGTCGTCGACGGAGTTGGTCGGATGTGGCCCACCCTCCGAGAGCGTCCACGCGATGTCGATCGGGCCGTCCGCGAGTCCGGTGACGTCCGTCTCGGCCTCCGCATTGACGACCTCGACCGAGTTCGAGCACTCGGTGTCGTCGTCGGCCGGCGTCGATGTCTCGTCAGCGCCGTCGTCGACGATCCCACTCTCGGCCGGGTCGACGTCGTCCTCGGTGCTGCCGTCCTCGCTCGACTCGTCGACCGGACTGTCGTCGATCGCGGAGTCGTCGGACGCGACTTGATCGTCATCGTCGCCGCACGCAGCGACGAGGAGCGACAGGGCCGCGAAGGTGAACAGGATCCGCCGGAATCTCATGCGAGGAACGATAATCCGTCCGATTCGCGGCTTCACGCACCCGCCCCGCTCGCCGGAGTGTCAGCGGTCGCGCATGCCCTTGCCAGCGAGGATCTTCGGCGCGTACTTCTCGATGCGCTTCATGCGCGTCTCGGGTTTCTTGGCGTCGGAGAAGTGCATGTTGTACTCACGCCGTCGTCCCGGGGTGAGCGCGTCGAACGCCTGTCGGAAGGCATCGTCGTCGGCCATGCGTTCCCGCAGTTCTTCGACCCAATCGGGTTCGGGCGCCGGACCGACCTCGAGGCCTGCGTCTTCCACCGCGATGGCATTCTCGACGTAGGCGGCGATGGTCGGCGCCCGATCGGTGACCTCGTCGACGGACCGGAAGCAGATGCGCATGGCCGAGCGCGTGTTCGGTCCTTGCGGCTCGAGCACGCCATCGGGATCATCGAGCAGCGCACCTTTGGTGAACAACAGCGCGAGGAAGTCCTTCATCTCCTGGACGATCACGATGTTTGCGTCCCCGTGGGAGTAACACGGCTTGCCCCACTTGATCGCTTCGTCGAGGCCGGTGTCGACCAGGATCGGGCGAAGTGCCGCGATCTCGTCGGGCCACTGTTGCGATGCCGCGAGGTAGGCGTCGACGTCGGGGTACTTCTCCACGCGGTCGAGCGTAGGTCGTCAGGCAGTGATGGTGGTCGGCTGACCGTCGCCCAGCGCGAAGCGGTCGGCATCGGTGACGAAGTCGGCGTGTCCGTAGCTGTCGAGGAGATGCGCCAAGCGTTCGTTCAGCTTGGTGTCGACGAATCCGGAGACGATTGGGAGACGCATCCCGATCTCGTAGAACGCAGTCGTTGCAGCGATGGTCGCTGCAGCGGCGCCCGCCGCGATCTTCTTGTCGAGCCCGAACGAGATCCCCATCTCGTCGGCTCGCGCCCGGTCGCCGGCCAGGAAGCTCGTGATGAGGACGAACCGGGAGAAGCCGTCCTCCAGCCACGCGTGCAGCTTGCCCTGGAGCGTCGATGTGTCGAACAGGTCGGCGTCCATCGTCCCGCGGACGAGCTTCCCGCAGATCTCGTCGTCGTAGCTCTCGCGCAGCGACACATGGCGGGCGGTGAGCAAGTCGATGATCTCCTGGGGCGTCTCGCCGAGCAGGTCCTGGGGGAGTCCGAGGAGGAAGCACCGGTAGCGCGACAGTTCGACCGTCGCCTTCTGCTCGGCGGTGAACTCGCGCTGCCCCTTCCGGAGCAGTCGTGCGGACAACAGGAAGACACCGATCAGCCCGGCCGGCATCTGGTCGACCTGTGGGATCGGGATGCCATAGGTGGCCACGTCCCAGCGGCCGGAGTCGAGGAGGTGGAACCGCACCATCGAGTGCATGAGACGGACTTTCGCCGCCGCTTCGAACCCCTTGCCGTCGCGGTGCAGCGCCCCCGGCATCGTCGTCGCGGTGAAGAAGCTCGCCGTCTCGAACACGCGCTTCGTCGCGGCCTCGTCCGAGAGCGTTCCGGTCATGGTCATCGGCAGCGCTGCGTACTGGTTCAGGAACGTGGCGAGGAACGCGCCTCGGATGGCGAAGGGGGCGGCCGTGGCCATGGCGACCCGTTCCGCACGAGCGCCCTGGTCGACGAGGTCCAGATCGACCCAGTCCGGTGTGTTCTCCATCGCCTGCACGAGCGCCACGAGTTCCGGCGGCGCGTCATCGACCGCGTCGACGCCCAGCGAGCAGGCCGTCTCGAGCATCTCGACGAGCCGGCCGAGTCCGAACTCGGGAATGAGGGCTGCGTAGGCGTCAGCGACGCGGTCGCCGGTCATGGTGGCGTTGTGGATGGTCTCCATGAGTGCGGGTTGCTCGAGCACGCGAGTGACCGCTCCGCGCATCTTCACGAACCGGTCGTCGGCGGCCGCGGCGTCGACGTCGAGTCGCTCGGGCATCAGGCCGAAGTCGACATCGCCGTACACCGCGGGCACGGCCACGGACTGTCCGACGACGGAGTCTGCATGGGTCTGCGATTGCACGTCCGCTTTCTCCTGCCCGCTGCGAGCGATCGGTCGGAGGGCCCAGCGCACCTCCGGCCCGGTGATCGTAGGAGCCGAGCCGGCGCGTCCGCCGATCTCGGCGCCGAGCTGCTCATGGTGCAGCGCGCGCTTCGAGCCAGCGGGCGTGGAGGTGGGCGAGCTTGCGCGGGTTGAGGATGGCGAGAATCTCGGCGGCGGCGGTGTCGCGCCAGCCGATGAGCGTCAGCAGGAACGGCTCACCGCGTCGGACGATGTAGAGCCCGACTTGACCGTTGACCCGGACCCAGTGCATCTCGTCGTCCGGTTGGAGGTCGCGTCGGGTCAGGTTCACGAGCAGGCGGGCGACCTTCGCTGGTCCGAGCACCGGGCGTCGGGCGGCATGTCGCTCGGCGCCACCGTCAGAGATGTGGACCACGTCTTCGGTGAGCAACGACATGAGGGCATCGATGTCGCCGTCGACCACTGCGAGGAAGAAGGCCTCCGCCAACGATTCGACGTCGGACGGCTCGGTGTCGACTCTGGGGCGCCCGGCGCGTACCCGTTCTCGAGCCCGCTTGGCGATCTGACGCGTCGCCGGCTGACTGCGGTCCACGGTGGACGCGATCTGTGCGAACGGGTACCCGAACACGTCGTGGAGCAGGAACACGGCTCGCTCGACCGGCTGCAGGGTCTCGAGGATCCGGAGCAGACCGAGCTCGAGGGATTCGGCACCGACCACCGACGCCGCAGGGTCGTTGTTCGCCTCATCGACGCGTACGTCGGTGATCGTGATCGGTTCCGGTATCCAAGGGCCGACGTAGACCTCGCGCCGCGCCCGTGCCGACGTCGCACGGTCGATCGAGATGCGCGTCGCGACAGTGGTCAGCCATGCCGCGGCGTTGTCGATGGCACCGTGATCGAGGTCCTTCCACCGAAGCCAGACCTCCTGGACCACGTCGTCGGCGTCGTCGGGCGTGCCGAGCATCCGGTAGGCGACCCGCCGGATGCTGGATCGCTCGGCCTCGAACACATCGGTCGGGTCCTGCATCACGGCATCACCCACTGACCGGCCGTCGTTCGAGGTGGTCGACCGCAGCGCGCGCCGCATCCTCGGCACTGGCGAGCACGGCGTCGAGCAGGTGACCTCGACCACCCACCCAGTCGCCGACTGCGTACACCCCGGCACGCTGGTCGATGTCGACGGTCGGCCGTCCCCGCAGACCGCCGTGCTCCGCAGTGGCGATGGCGCTCACCGCGGTCATGCGATGAAGGTAGCGCTCCGTCCGGATCGACTCCGGTTCGATACCGGCATGCTCGAGGAACGAGCGCAGGCGACCTCGATCCGGTTCCGTCCCGGGGACCAGGTACTCGGCGACGGAGACGGAGGAGGCGCCCGGTGGTGTCATGCCCGATGGCGTGCCGTGGTTCGACAGATACATCGGGGGGTCGATCCCGAGAACCGTGTCGTGGCGCGGCGGTCGAGACAGGCCGACGTCGAGCACCGAGACCTCGGCCGATGGGCCGGTGTCGAACTCCGTGCCGGTGAGCGCAGTCGTCGACTCGGGAGTGCCGGTCGCGACGATGACGGCGGGAGCGTCTGGGAGTTCGGAGATCCGGTCGGCGGGGGCGTGTCGGATCCTCGGGTCGGCGGCGAGCGCGTCGACGAGCTGCTCCCACCCGTTGTCGAGGTAGATGACGCCGTCGCCGAGTGCGAGCTGGACCTGCCGCAGCGCGACCTCGGCGGTGAGGACGTCGGGAGCGTTGGTGTAGGTCGCGAGGCGGATGACGGTGTGGATGATCTCGCGGACACGAGGTCGAGCGCTCAGGTCCTCGACCCATTCGGTCGTGGACTGCGACGCGAGCCGAGTCGGGTCGAGGCGACCGATGCCGGCCAAGGTCGCGCCGAGGTCGAACTTGTCCCGCCACCCGAGGAGCCGGCTGCCGAGGAGGCTCAGCGGACCGCCGGGAGCGATGCTCACCTCGTGGCCCCGGGCCATGCGCGCTCCCTTGGTTCGGGGTTCGGGTCCCGTCGGAGTGATGCCAAGGCGGCGGAGGACTCCGAGCGCCTCGCCCCCGAGGTAGAGCGCATGGGGGCCCTGGTTGAAGCGGAAACCGTCCTTCGTGTCGGTCGTCGCACGACCTCCGAATCGACTGCGCCCCTCGTGCACGGTGACCGTGTGGCCTGTCCGGGCGACCAGCGCCGCCGCAGTGAGGCCGCCGAGACCTCCGCCGACCACGTGCACGTCGCTGTCGGCCGCATCGCTCGCGCTGGTGACTTCGATGGATTCGTCGTTCATGCCCTCTCGACGACGCAGCCGCCGGGAATGTGACCGGCCGGATCAGGCGTCGACGAAGTCCGGCTTCCGTTTCTCGAGGAACGCGCTCATCCCCTCGCGGAAGTCCTTCGATCGGGAGCACAGGATCTGGTTGCGGTTCTCGATCGCCATCGCCTGCTCGAGCCCGTTCGCATCGATCGCCATCGTGAGCCCCTCCTTCGTCATCCGCAGGCCCATCGGCGACGTTGTCAGCATCTCGTCGATGTAGGGACGGGCAGCGTCGGCGAGCGCGCCCTCGGCCACGACCTCGGACACGAGACCCGTGGCCAGCGCTCGCTCGGCGTGGATGAAGCGCCCGGTCAACATCAGTTCGGACGCGATCGAGGTCCCGACGAGCCGCGGGAGGAAATAGCTGACGCCCATGTCACATGCCGAGAGACCGATACGGATGAACGCAGCGTTCATCTTCGCCGTGTCGGCTGCGATGCGGATGTCGGACGCGAGCGCGAAGGCGAACCCGCCGCCACAGGCAGCACCGTGGACGAGCGAGATGATCGGCTGCGGGCAGCGCCGCATCGCGATGTAGACGTCGGCGAGATAGCCCTGGAAGCCCCATCCCCGTCCGACCGGCGCGTCGGCGTCGTTGCCCGCGGTCTCCTTGATGTCGAGCCCGGCGGAGAACGCTCGGCCCTCGCCTCGCATGACGACGATCCGGCGCGACGTGTCCTCGGCGAGGCCGAAGAAGTAGTCGCGCAGCTCTGTCACCATCGTGAGGTTGATCGAGTTGAGGGCATCGGGACGGTCGAGCGTGAGCCAGTCGACCTGGCCCTCCTGGTCGACGCGGATCGTCTCGTAGTCGGTCATCCGGCGGAGTGTAGGTCCGCTCCCGGCAGCGTCAGGGGTGGTGACCGTGCCCGTGGTCGTGGTCGTGATGGAGGCCCTCCGACAGCAGGAGGCCGTCGTCGAGGCGGATCAGTTGACTGCCGAACGCGTCGCGGAGGTTCGCTTCGGTGAGAACCTTCTGGGGCGGACCGAACGCGACGGGCGTCGTCGACAGCAGCAACACCGAGTCGCAGCGCCGGGCCTCTTCGAGGCTGTGGGTCGTCATGAACACGAGCCGTCCGGCGGCGAGCTCCTCGTCCATCACGTCGAGGATCATCGTCTGGGACACCGCGTCGAGACCGGTGACCGGTTCGTCGAGGAGGAGGATGCTGCTCTCCTGGGCGAGGCCCTGGGCCACCAGGACGCGCTGCCGTTGACCGCCGGACAACTCGTGGAGCTGGCGGTCCGCCAGGTCTGCGACCGCGAGGCGCTCCATCGCCGTCTCGACGGCCTCCCGATCGGCGTCCGAACGACGCCGGATCAGGCCGAGCCGGGGGAGCCGAGCGAGGCTGACGGTGTCCCGCACGGTGATCGGCAGGCTCCGATCGACGTTCGTGGACTGGAGCACGAGCGCAGGCTTCGAGTCGGCGTCGACCGTGATCGTCCCCGATGACGGAGCGATGAGGCCCGCGATGGTGCCCAGCAGGGTCGACTTGCCCGACCCGTTGGGGCCGATGACCGCCACCGACGACGGCGCGGAGACATCCAGGTCGAGTCCCGAGAGCGCGACCCGCGTGCCATGACGGACTTCGAGATCCCGGATCGCGACCGACGCCTGCATCGATGGAATGCTACGTCCGTGATCAGAACAGGTCCGATTCTCACTCTGAGGTGCCGAGTGGCTGCGGACCTCGATGGACGAGTTGTCACGTGTTCGGTATTTTGGCCGGACGGCGCAGGTATCGGAGAACCGTGGGACGACGCACCGGCATCACCGCCGACCAGACACGCCGGAAGCTGATCGACGCCGTTCTGCGCGACGCCGAGGCCGCCCGCAGGGAGATCCGATGCCCCATCGCGGTGCTCCGGCAGCGCCCGTGACGGTGCGAGCCTTTGCTCCCGGGCGCGTGAACCTGATCGGCGACCACGTCGACTACGTCGGTGGTCTGGTGCTCCCCATGGCGGTGCAGCTGGGAACGACCGTCGAGTTCGGCGCAGGCGGCGACATCCTCGAGATGCGCTCGACCAGCCGCCCCGAGGTCGCGAGCATCTCACTGCCGATCCCGGATCCGGCCACCGTGGAACCCGAGTGGGCACGATTCATCGCTGGCGCCGCGGTGGAGATCGGCCTCGCCACGGGCGGTCATGGGGTCGTGTCGACCACCCTGCCGATCGGATCGGGCATGTCGTCCAGTGCGGCGCTCACGGTCGCTGCCGCGCTCGCATTCGGCGCGACGTTCGAAGATCCCGTCGCTGGCGCCCACCTCGTCCGCCGGGCCGAGGCGCTGGCGTCCGGCTTCGAGAGCGGGCTCATGGACCAGCTCGCGATCCTCGGCGCCGAAGAGGGCACGGCGTGCCTGCTCGACTGCCGGGACGAGTCGATCGTCCGTCTCCGGTTGCCCGAGGGACTCGCCGTCCACGCCGTGCACTGTGGAGTCGAACGGCGCCTCGCGGGATCGGAGTACGCCGCCCGTCGGCGCTCGTGCGAAGAAGCCGAGGTGAGGATCGGTCCATTGCGGGACGCGGGCCTCGATGACGTGGATCGCATCGGTGACCCCGACCTCCGGCGCCGCGCCCGACACGTCGTCACCGAGATCGAACGGGTGCGCAACGCGGCCGAAGCGTTGGAATCCGGTGACGTCGAAGCCCTCGGCGAAGCGATGATCGCAAGCCATCGCAGCCTGCGCGACGACTACGACGTGTCGATTCCGGAGCTCGACGAGCTCCAGCAGCGCCTCTGCGCGATCGACGGTGTCCACGGCGCTCGGCTCACCGGTGCCGGATTCGGAGGGTGTGTCGTGGCCGTCGCCGACGACGACGTCCCCGACCACGTGATCGGCGGCTGGCGTCTGCGACCGGGAGGCCCCGCTCGGCTGATCTCGTCGTTGTGAACAGTTCAGCTACGGCTGTACAGTTCACCAGATGCTGACGCTCACCGATCGCCACGAGGCGCTGCACCGGCTCGGCCGTGCGCTCGCCGATCCAGGACGATGCAACATCCTCGTCGCACTGCTCGACGGTCCCGTCTACCCGAGTGACCTGGCCGCTTCGCTCGGCCTCTCCCGCTCGAACACGAGCAACCACCTGTCGTGTCTGCGCGGCTGCGGGCTCGTCCGGGCCACGGCCGAGGGTCGACAGATGCGCTACGAGTTGAGCGATCCACACCTGGTGGACGCGATCCGGGCGCTGCTCGACGTCGTCGTCGCCACGGACTGCGAGTTGTGAGATGACGGCTGTTCTCACCCCCCAACGGACCGCGACGCTTCAGCGCCGGGTCCGTCTCGTCGTCGGTGCCATCATCGTCTACAACGCCATCGAGGCGGTGACCGCGATCGCTGCGGGAGCCATCGCGTCGTCGACGGCGCTCGTCGGCTTCGGCCTCGACTCGATCGTCGAGGTGACCTCCGCGCTCGCGATCACCTGGCAGTACGCCCACCACACGCCGTCCGAACGGGAGGACCGAGCGCTCCGCATCGTCGGCTACTCGTTCTTCGCCCTGGCGGCCTACGTGACCGTCGACGCCGTGGTGTCCCTCACGAGCGATCGTGCCGCTGA
>JAPKDO010000294.1 GCA_028822535.1 Acidimicrobiales bacterium | reverse complement strand
CGCCGAGCGTCCTCGTCGACGTCGGACGACTCGCCGACCTCCAGTACATCAACGACGGCGGTGACCACGTCGCGATCGGCGCGCTGACCCGTCATCGCGCCGTCGAGACCAGCGAACTGTTGCGGGCCGAGGCGCCGATCCTGCCCCACGCCACCTCCCATGTCGGCGACCCCCAGGTCCGCCACCGCGGGACCATCGGCGGCTCACTCGCCCACGGCGATCCGGCGAGCGACCTGCCGGCCGTGCTGCTCGCCCTCGGAGCGACGCTCGTGATCCAGGGGACGGACGGCGTCCGCGAGGTCGCCGCCGACGACTTCTTCACCGGATTCCTCGAGACGGCGCTGGGCGAGACCGAGTTGTTGACCGAGATCAAGGTGCCCAAGGTCGCCGGGGCCGGGTGGTCTTTCCAGAAGTTCAACCGCCGCGCGCAGGACTGGGCCATCGTCGGCGTCGCCTGCGTGCTCCGCGACGGCGCCCCGGGGATCGGTCTGGTCAACATGGACTCCCGTCCCGTGCGTGCGTCGGCAGCCGAAGCCGCCGTCGCCGCCGGAGCGAATCCCGACGACGCCGGTGCCGTCGCTGACGAGGGTGCCGAACCCGCTGCAGACCTCAACGCCAGTGTCGAGTTCCGTCGGCACCTGGCGCGGGTGCTCACGAAGCGCGCGCTGACCGAAGCGAGCTGATCGACGTCATGTCCGAACTCATCGCTGCGGCGACGGTCATCCCGTTGCGCGACACCGACGCCGGCATCGAGGTCCTGATGCTGCGCAAGAACTCGAAGATCGCCTTCGGTGGCATGTGGGTGTTCCCCGGCGGGCGAGTGGATCCCGACGACGACGATCCGGACCTCCCCGGCGACGAACTGGCAGCGGGACGTCGCGCCGCGGTGCGCGAAGCGCTGGAAGAGGCCGACCTCCTCGTCGACCCGACCGGCCTCGTGCCCTTCAGTCACTGGACGCCACCCGAGGTCTCACTCAACGGACCCAAACGATTCGCCACCTGGTTCTTCGCGTGCCGTGCACCCGTCGGCGAGGACGGTGAGGTGACCATCGACGGAGGTGAGATCCACGATGACGTGTGGGTCCGCCCGGTCGACATGCTCCGCCGGCGCGACGAAGGCGAGATCCAACTGGCGCCGCCGACCATCGTGACCCTGCACGACCTCTCGGCCCACGACGACGTCGACGATGTGCTGGCCGCGGCGGCGGCCCGGACTCCGTTCCGGTACGCGACGCGTGTCGGCAACACCGAGGAGGGGATGGTGACGATGTGGGAGGGCGATGCCGGTTACGAGTCGGGCGACGCCGAGACTCCGGGTCCCCGCCACCGTCTCTTGATGGCCGACCCCATGTGGCGGTACGAGAACACGCGCTGAGGGACCAGACCGGCGGGGCGCCGATAGCCTCGCGATCCTGATGTCCGAGCCCGTCGCTCCCGAACAGACCCCGGAACGCCTCGTCGACGGCTTCGGGCGCGTCCACCGCGACCTGCGGATCTCGGTCACCGATCGCTGCAACTTCCGGTGCACGTACTGCATGCCCGAAGAAGGGATGGCGTGGCTCGGGCGAGACGAGATCCTCACGTTCGAGGAGACGGCGCGCATCGCCCGGGTGTTCGTCGAGCGATTCGGCGTCGACAGCATCCGCCTGACCGGCGGGGAACCGACCGTCCGAGCGCACCTACCGGTGCTCGTCGAACAACTCGCCGGGCTGCGAGTCGGCGGCGACGGTCCGTTGGTCGACATCGCCATGACCACCAACGGTTCGACACTGCGCAACGTCGCCCACGACCTCGTCGCTGCCGGTCTGCGTCGCATCAACGTCAGCCTCGACTCGTTGCGCGCCGACCGCTTTCTCGAACTCACCCGACGGGACGAACTCGCCAAGGTGCTCGACGGCATCCGCGCTGCGGCCGAGGCCGGCCTCGACCCCGTGAAGGTCAATGTCGTGCTCGTCGGGGGAGTCAACGACGACGAGGTCCTCGACTTCGCCCGCTTCGGCCGCGACGAGGGTGTGACCGTGCGCTTCATCGAGTTCATGCCACTCGACGCCGACGATGGGTGGCAGAGCGCGCAGGTCGTGCCCCAGGACGAAATCGTCCGGCGGATCGCCGCCGAGTTCCCGGTCGAGCCCGTCGTCCGGGGGAGTGAGCCGGCCGAGCGCTTCCGATACCTCGACCGACCCGTCGACGAACCGGGATCCATCGTCGGGGTGATCCCGAGCGTGACCAGGCCGTTCTGCGAATCGTGCGATCGGGTTCGACTCACGGCCGAGGGCCAGATCCGCAACTGTCTGTTCGCCCTCGACGAGTTCGATCTCCACACGCCCCTGCGCAACGGTGCGAGCGACGACGACCTCGCGGCGGTGATGCACGAAGCGGTCGGCGCGAAGTGGGCGGGCCACTCCATCGGCACGGTCCAGTTCATCCGGCCGAGGAAGTCCATGTCCCAGATCGGCGGCTGAGTCTGAGCCCGGTTGTAGGATCCGGCTGATGTCGGATCGTGGACTGACCCATCTCGACCCGTTGGGCCGTGCCCGCATGGTCGACGTCACCCCCAAGGACCCGACGCACCGGCGTGCCGTCGCTCGAGGCAGGGTGACGATGCAACCCGACACGGCGTCGCTCGTCGCTCGGGGAGCGATCACGAAGGGCGACGTGTTGGCCGTTGCCCGCGTCGCCGGCATCCAGGCGGCCAAGCGCACCCCCGACCTCATCCCGCTGTGTCACCCACTGCTCGTCGGGTCGGTGCTCGTGAACTTCCGGATCGAAGACGACTTCATCGAAGTCGAAGCGCAGGTCGACACCATCGACCGCACCGGCGTCGAGTTGGAGGCCATGACCGCCTGCTCCGTGGCCTGCCTCACGATCTACGACATGTGCAAGTCGGCCGACCGGGCCATGGTCATCAGCGAGCTCACGCTGTGGGAGAAGACCGGCGGACGGTCGGGGACCTATCGGCGAGCGGCTACCGACCTCGACGACGACCTCGCCGATCTCTGACTCGTCCCGATCGTCCGGGTTGCTTCCTTTTGGCAGCATCTGCAAACAAAACTTTGCAGGAATGCTTGTCGAACATTGCGGTTCGTAGTAGAAATGTAACGAACGGGTCACCGACCCGACTGTTCTCTCCCCGCCCCTCTCACCAGAAAGCGAGACCACGACAATGACCATCATGGTGCTCGTCGTGCTTGCCGCCATCTGGGCAGGCGTTCTGCTCCCCCCGTACCTCGAGAAGCGGCGTGCAACGCATCCGTCATCTTCGGTGGTCGACTTCCATCAGCAACTCGCCGTGCTCCAGCGCACCGGTCGTGCCCTCGACGGCGCCGAGTTGCACGAGGCCTATGCCGACCCTCGCGCGGCGCAGCCCCATGCCGTGCAGGCCGCGTACGCCAGCCACGGCTTCGCGCCGCAGCGCATGAACCGCAACGAGGTCATGCGTCGCCGCCGCGACGTGTTCGTGACCCTCATCGGAGCGTCGCTGCTCACCTTCGTCCTGGCGCTCGCCCTCGGCGGCAGCGTGTGGCTCTTCCACCTCCTGGTCGATGCCGCCCTCCTCGGCTACGTCGCCCTGCTGCTGCAGATCCAACAACAGCGTCACCACAGCGCCGGCTACGGGGCCGCGCCGTACGGCGCCCGCCCGGCACCGCAGGTGCAGCCGGCGCGCTACGCCCGCCCGCAGCAGTCGGCGACGCAGCAAGCGCTGCTCCGCCGCTCCGCCAGCTGACCGTCGAGTAGCGGCCGGGCCCCGCCATGCGACGCGACCGCCTCGACGCGGTCGTCGACGACATCCGCACCGAGCTCGGCGATTCCCATCGGGCACGCGAGGCCGCGTTGCCGGCGTGTCGTCTCGTCATCCGTCACGCCAGCCTGGCCATCCGCGCCGTGCATCGCGGTGACGCCGGCACACTCGCCACCGAACTCGCCGCCAGCGAGCGGTTCCTGCGCGAGGCCCAGGACGCGGTCCGAGACCACCCGATGGTGCGCCACGCCGGTTTCCTCCACGATGCCGAGAAGGAGTACGCCGAGGCCCGCCTGACCGTCGCGCTCGTCGCTGGCGACTCGGTCCCGTCGCACCTCGACGTCGACGTCATGGCCCACAGCTGGATGCGCGGCCTCGCAGAGGCGGCCAGCGAGTTGCGCCGAAACGTCCTCGACCGCCTCCGTGGCGACGATCTCGACACTGCGCAGGAACTGCTCGGCGCCATGGACGACGCGTATGACGTGCTCGCATCCGTCGATCTGCCCGATGCGTTGACCGGCGGTCTGCGTCGGTCGGTCGACAGTCTCCGTGCTGTGACCGAACGGACTCGCGGCGACGTCACGACCACGATCCTCCAGACCCGTCTCCGGAGGGCCATCGAAGCCGCCGAGACCAGTTCTGCTGCGCCGAGGACCTGAGCTAGTCTCCGGACTCCCCATACGGGGGTGTAGCTCAGTTGGCTAGAGCGCGTCGGTCGCATCGACGAGGCCAGGGGTTCGATTCCCCTCACCTCCACGCCCCGCCTTCGGCGGGATGAGGAAATTCGCTGGGCGAATTTCCTCCGTGGTCGGACTTTCTGGTCGGACGTTCTGATCGGACGGTTTCCGGTCAGGGGGTGCGTTCGAGGACAGCCACGGGGAGTCGACGGTCGGTGAGTTCCTGGTACGACGCGAAGTCGGGGTAGCCGTCGACCAGGAGTTTCCAGCACTCCTCGCGTTCGGCGCCGTCCACCTCTCGGGCGGTGACCGCC
>JAPKDO010000026.1 GCA_028822535.1 Acidimicrobiales bacterium | reverse complement strand
CAGCGGCGGACCCCTCGCCGACGTGTCACGCACCACGCAATTCCCACTGGCCGTGATCGAACACCAAGCCGTCGGACGCTGAACCGGAGACCAGCGCATCGCCACGCTCGTCAGAAGTCGGGGCGTCGACGCCGAACTCGGTGACCCGCGCTCGGTCCCGGATCGCGTCGAGCAGCTCGAGCGCATCCTCTCCGGGAGCGAGGCGCAGACGCGTCCCGGTCGCGTTCCGTTCGACCACGACGCTGTTCGACCGATCGACGATCTCCTCCGGTACGTCGACGTCCACATGCAGGTACCGATCGCGGCTCGCCGCTTCAGTGCTCGAACGTTCCCCTCCAGGACCACACGGCCGTGGTCGATCATCGTGATCGTCTGGCAGAGGTCTTCGACCAGATCGAGTTGATGACTCGAGAACGGGACGCGGCCGCCCGCAGCTGCGTGCCCGACCACGACCTCGGAGAGGAATCCAACCGCCGCGGGATCCAGACCGGCAAAAGGCTCGTCGAGCACCAGGACGGGTGGGTCGTGAACCATGGCTGCAGCGAGTTGCACGCGTTGGGCCATGCCTCCCGACAGGTTCTTGATCTCGTCGTCCGACCGGTCGTCGATGCCGAGGCGCTCGAGCAGTCGACCGGCACTGGACCGCGCCGCCTCGCTCGACATGCCCTGGAGCCGGGCGAGCCACACCAGCCGAAGAGGATCCGTATGAACGTCGACTTGGCGGCCCCGTTCGGACCGAGGAGACCCACGACCGAACCGGCGGGAACGGCCAGCGAGACGGGACACCGGCGAAGTCAACCGGCCGCGAGGCACACTGGTCCATGCTCGTTCGCCTCTCCGCCCTCGTCGAGCGGGTCCGTAGCAGCCTCTTCTTCGTCCCGATGGCATTCGTCGTCGCCGCCCTCGTCCTCGGGATCGCGGGGCTCGAGATCGATACGCGGCTGACCGAGAGCGGCACCGGGCTCCCGGACGGGTTGACGTCGACGGTCGACTCGGCGCGCGCCGTGCTCACCACGGTCGCCGGGGCGACCATCACCGTGGCCGGTATCGCCTTCTCGGTGTCTCTCCTGTTGATCCAACAGGCCTCGAGCCAGTACTCGCCCCGGGTGATCCACGGGTTCTTCCGGGACCCGTTCAACAAGCGCGTCATGGGTGTCGTCGTCGGGACGTTCACGTTCTGCCTCGTGGTCCTGCGTTCGGTACGCGGTCCTCTCGAACAGGACGGATCGCCGGTGATCCCCAATCTGTCGGTGGCTCTCGCCGTCGCCCTGGGTGTCGTCTCGATCCTGGCGATCATCGCGTTCATCAGCCACAGCGCGCACGCGATGGACGTGTCGAAGATCCTCCAGGAGGTCAGCGACAGCGCGCACGAGCGTGCCGTCCGACTGTGGCCCGAACCCGACGACGTCGGATCTCCGGAGGAGCGTCGGGACCCCTCTGACGAGGAACTCGCGGGAGGGCTGCGGGTCGACCTCGACGCCAGCGGCTGGATCCAGCAGATCGACTTCGACGGACTCGCCGCAGCAGCGGGAGCCGGTTCGACCGTGCACCTGGACGTGGCGGTGGGCCGATACGCCGTGCCGGGTACTCCGTTGGGAACCATCGTTCCGGCACCCGAAGACTGCAACCGGGCGATCGACCGCGTCCGACGGAGCCTGGTCATCGGGGACTCCCGCACTGCTCAACAAGACGTCGGTTACGGTGTACGGCAGCTCGCGGACGTGGCGCTGAAGGCGTTGTCGCCGGGGGTGAACGACCCGACCACTGCGCAGGATGCCATCTTCCACCTCGGCGGCGTGGTGCTCGAACTCCTCCGTCGAGATCCGCCGCCCACCCATCGCCACGTCGGCGACGACTGTGTCGTCGTCGTCCGCGAGGAGTTGACCCACGACGACATCGTCGGGCTGGCGTTCGACGAGATCCGACTCGCTGCGGTGGGCATGCCCACCGTGTGCATCTACCTGCTCGAGGTGCTCGACCTGCTCAGCGAGTCGCTTCGTGAACGGCCGCAGACCGTGCTCGACCCGCTGCATCGACAGGCCACGTTGATCCGCGACGGGGCTCGTGGTGCTGATCTCCTCGACCACGATCGTCGTCGGGTCGAGAACGCGTTCGCCTCGCGGTTCGGTTGACGATCAGCGGCCGCGACGGCCGATGAGGTCGCGCACTCGTGTGGCTCCCGTCCGGGGCATCAGCTCGCGAACCTCATCCAGGACTCGCCTCGTGGCCCGCGGATCGTCGAAGTTCGCGGTACCGACCTGGACCGCAGCGGCGCCGGCTCGGATCAGTTCGAGTGCATCGGCGCCGCTCGTCACGCCACCGACGCCGACGATCGGTAGATCGGGGCGGGCATCGTGCAGGTCATGGACGATGCGAACCGCGACCGGGTGGACCGCCGGCCCCGACAACCCGCCACCGCGTTCCCGTGAACCGATCCGGTACGCGCCGGTCACCGGGTCGATGGCCATACCCAACAGCGTGTTGGCGAGCGTGACGGCCTCGGCGCCACCATCGTGAACGGCGGCGGCGATCTCGCCGACACGGTCGGTGTTGGGGCTGAGCTTGGCCCAACGGGGCCGGCCACACCCTCCGGTCGCGGCGATCACGGCCGCGCTCGTGTCCGGGTCGTGGGCGATGAGGCTGCCCCCTGCTTCGGTGTTCGGACACGACAGGTTCACCTCGACCGCGACCACCTGCTCGGGACAGTCGCCGACGAGGTCGGCGGCCCGCGCGTAGTCGTCGACCGATCGGCCCCAGATCGAGACGACGACGCGGGCACCGGCATCCACGAGACGAGGAAGCTGTTCCTGCTTCCACGCCCCGATCCCGGGTCCCTGGAGCCCGACGGAGTTGATCATCCCCCCGGGCGTCGCGTGGGTGCGCAATGCCGGGTTCCCGCCCCATGCGAAGTGGGCGAGCGACTTGGTGACGAACGCTCCCAGTCCCGACAGGTCGACGTAGGCGCCGAGTTCGGTGCCGTACCCGGCAGTTCCCGAGGCCGGCATGATCGGATTGGGCAACGCCACCGACCCGACGGTCGTCGTCAGGTCCAAGCGACGCTCACTTCAGGTACTCCTGGAGCGACTTCACTCGACGATCGAGGCTTCCCCGGTCGAGGATGCCTTCGGCGGCGGCCACCGCCGCAGCCGCGGTCGTCAACAGCGGGATCCGGTTGGCGCCGGCCGCGGCTCGGATGTAGTCGCCGTCCGCTCTGGACCCCCGGCCACGAGGACAGTTGACGACCAGGTCGATCGAGCCATCGTCGATCAGGTCGACGGCTGTCTTCCCGTTCTTCTCACTGAGCTTTGCGACCCGGGTGGCCACGGGGATACCGGCGGATTCGAAGTCGTCGGCGGTCCCGGTCGTGGCGATGATCTCGAAGCCCTGATCGACGAAGCTGCGGGCAGCGATGCGCCCCTGGGCCTTGTCGCGGTCGGCGAGGCTGAAGAAGATGCCGCCCTTCTCGGGCAGCCGCTCCCCCGCCGCAACCTGCGACTTGGCGAACGCCAGGCCGAACGTCCGGTCGATGCCCATGACCTCGCCCGTGGAGCGCATCTCGGGGCCGAGCACCTGGTCGGCGTCGGGGAACCGGTTGAACGGCAGGACCGCTTCCTTCACGGCGATGTGGGCACCCTGGCCGGTGCGGAACGGGAGCTTGGACTCGGTGAGGAGGCCCTCTTCGCGCAGCTCGGCGAGCGTGGCACCGACCATGACGCGTGCCGCCACCTTGACCAGCGGGACGCCGGTGGCCTTGGCCACGAAGGGAACCGTACGGCTGGCACGAGGGTTCGCCTCGATGACGAAGACCTGGCTTGCGCCGGAATCGCTTTCCTTCACCGCGAACTGGACGTTGAGGAGGCCTTGGACCTCGAGGGCTTCGGCGATGCGGCGCGCGTAGTCCTCGATGACCTCGACGGTCTCGTCGGCCAGCGAGTGCGGCGGGATCGAGCAGGCCGAGTCGCCGGAGTGCACGCCGGCTTCCTCGACGTGTTCCATGACGCCGCCGATGATGATCTCGCCGTCCTTGTCGCGGATGGCGTCGACGTCGACCTCGGTGGCTTCCTCGAGGAAACGGTCGACGAGCACGGGCCGTTCGGACGACAGCCCGCCCTCACGTCCGAGCGAACCGAAACCGGCGAGTTCCTTCATGGCGGCGACGAGACCCTCGTCGTCGTAGACGATCTCCATGGCGCGGCCGCCGAGCACGTAGCTCGGGCGCAGCAACGCCGGATACCCGATCCGGTCGACGATGGCTCGGGCGCCGTCGAGGTCGGTGGCGGTTCCGCCGGCCGGCTGGGGGATCTCCAACCTGTCGCAGAGCTGGTTCCACAGGTCGCGGTCCTCGGCCAGGTCGATCGATGCCGGACTCGTCCCCAGCACCGTGCCGTCGGGGAGGTCGTTGGCGAGTTTGAGCGGGGTCTGGCCACCGAGGCTCACGATCACTCCCACCAGGTTGCCGGTGGCCTGTTCGGCCTCGACGATGTTGAGCGCGTCCTCGTGGGTGAGCGGCTCGAAGTAGAGGCGATCCGACGTGTCGTAGTCGGTGGACACCGTCTCCGGGTTGCAGTTGACCATCACGGTCTCGTAGCCGGCATCGCTGAGAGCGAAGCTGGCGTGGACGCAGCAGTAGTCGAACTCGATGCCCTGGCCGATGCGGTTGGGTCCGGAGCCGAGGATGATGACCCGCGGCTTGCCGGTGTCGACGACCTCGTCGGTGTCCTCCCACGTCGAGTAGTGGTACGGCGTGGTGGCGTCGAACTCGGCGGCACACGTGTCGACGGTCTTGTAGGTCGGCAACAGCCCCTCGGCCTTGCGCCTCGAGCGGACGTCCGCCTCGGCGACTCCCCACAGATAGGCGAGTTGGCCGTCGCCGAAGCCGAGGCGCTTGGCCCGTCGGAGCTCGCGTCGGGTGACGGCGTCGAAGCCGACCTCGGCGAGGTGGGCGCGCTCCTCCACGATGCGGGAGAACTGGTCGAGGAACCACGGGTCGACCTTCGTCGCGTCGGCCACCGCGTCGACGGTCATCCCGCGCCGCAGGCACGCCTCGAGTTGGAAGGGACGGTCGGGTGTACCGATGCACGCCTTCGCGAGCAACTCCTCGTCGGAGAGGTCGTCGAGCTGGGATTCGCCCGGATCGCAGTTGAGCCCCAGGCGGCCCTGTTCGAGCGAACGCATGGCCTTCTGCATCGACTCGGGGAACGTGCGACCGATGGCCATCGCCTCCCCCACGGACTGCATCGACGTGCCGAGGACATCGCCCTGGCCGGGGAACTTCTCGAACGCCCAGCGAGGCACCTTGGTGACCACGTAGTCGATGACCGGCTCGAAACTGGCCGGCGTCTTCTTCGTGATGTCGTTGGGGATCTCGTCGAGCGTGTAGCCGACGGCCAACTTGGCGGCCATCTTGGCGATCGGGAATCCCGTGGCCTTCGACGCCAGCGCACTGCTGCGCGAGACGCGAGGGTTCATCTCGATGACGACCATGTCGCCGTTCTCGGGGTTGATCGCGAACTGGACGTTGGAACCGCCGGTCTCGACACCGACACGGCGGATGCAGGCGAACGCTGCGTCGCGCATCTTCTGGTACTCGACGTCCGACAACGTCTGGGCCGGCGCGACCGTGATCGAGTCGCCCGTGTGGACACCCATCGGATCGATGTTCTCGATGCCGCAGATGATCACGCAGTTGTCGTCGCGATCCCGCATGACCTCGAGCTCGTACTCCTTCCAGCCCTTGATCGACTCCTCGATCAGGATCTCGGAGATGGGGCTCGACTCGAGGCCGAACTTGGCCATCTTCTCGAACTCTTCGGGCGTCGACGCGATGCCGGTGCCCTTGCCGCCGAGAATGTAGGCGGGGCGGATGACGACCGGGAGTCCGATCTGTTGGACGACCTCGCGGCACTCCTCCATGGTGTGCGCCGTGGCCGACGACGGGACGTCGAGCCCGATGCCGACCATGGCGACCTTGAACTGCTCGCGGTCCTCGGCCGTGGCGATCGCCTCGGCGTTGGCGCCGATCATCTCCGGCGTTCCGGGCACCCCGATGACGCCGGCCTCGAACAGTTCCATGGCCAGGTTCAACCCGGTCTGGCCACCGAGCGTCGGAAGCACCGCGTCCGGCTTCTCCTGTTCGATCAGCTTGCGGGCGTGTTCGAGGTCGAGCGGCTCGACGTAGGTCGCATCGGCGAACTCGGGATCGGTCATGATCGTCGCCGGATTCGAGTTCATCAGAATGACGCGATAGCCCTCCTCACGAAGGACCTTGCAGGCCTGCGTGCCCGAGTAGTCGAACTCGCACGCCTGTCCGATGACGATCGGCCCGCTGCCGATGATCAGGATCGATTCGATGTCGGTGCGCTTGGGCACTACTTCTCCATCTCGGTGCGGAAGTGGTCAAACAGGTGGCGTGCATCGTGGGGGCCGGGTCCGGCCTCGGGGTGGTGCTGGACCGACCAGGCGTTGGCGTCGGTGAGGCGCATGCCCTCACAGACACCGTCGTTGAGGTTGACGTGGGTCAGTTCGCCGATGCCGGCGAGCGAGTCGGCGTCGACGGCGAAGTTGTGGTTCTGGCTGGTGATGTCGATCCGACCGGAGTGCACGTCGCGGACCGGGTGGTTGCCGCCGTGGTGCCCGAAGGGCAGCTTCACGGTCGACGCGCCGGCGGCGAGTGACAACACCTGGTGGCCGAGGCAGATCCCGAAGATCGGCGTGCCGCCCCCGTCGTCGAGCAACGAGCGGATCTCGGTGGCGGCGTAGTCGACGACTTCGGGGTCACCGGGGCCGTTCGACAGGAAGATGCCGTCGGCCTGGACGGAGCGGATCTCGTCTGCGCTTGCCGACGCGGGGAACACCTCGACCGTGGCGAACTCGCCGAGTTGTTCGAGGATCGAGGTCTTGATCCCGAAGTCATAGGCCGCGACCCGTAGGTCGCCGCTCCCGTAGGTGTATCGCTCGGGTGTGGTGACCTGGGCGACCAGATCCACACCGGCGGTTCCCGGTTCGTCGGCCGCAGCCTGCTTCAGCGTCGCCTCGTCGACGAGGTCGAGGGGGCCGAAGGCGCCGGGGATCGCGCCGGAGTCGCGGATGAGCCGCGTGAGACGTCGGGTGTCGACACCACCGATACCGGGAACGCCGTGTCGTTCGAGGTACGCCGTGAGGTCACCCTCGCTGCGCCAGTTGCTGCGCCGGCGGGCCAGGTCGCGGACGATCACACCCCGACAGAACGCGGAACGACTCTCGTCGTCGGCCTCGGTCACGCCGTAGTTGCCGATGTGGGGGTAGGTGAAGGTGATGATCTGACCCGCGTACGACGGGTCCGTGATGATCTCCTGGTAGCCGGTGAGCGCCGTGTTGAAGACGACCTCGCCGCTGGTGAAGCCGCCGGTGGGATCCGCGCCGGACCATTCACCCTCGAAGGTGGATCCGTCGGCAAGCACCAGGGCGGCGTCGCGAATCGTGTTGCTCATCGGGTTGGTTCTCCGTTCCGGACGACGGCCTCGCCCTCGAGGATGGTGTGGCGCACCCGGCCTCGCACCCGGCGCCCGGCGTAGGGGGTGTTGCGGCTCTTGGACTGCATGGCGGCGCCGTCGATCGTCCATTCCTCGTCGGGGTCGAAGACGCAGAGATTCGCCGGGTTTCCCTCGGCGATCGGGCGCCCGTGTCGGTCGTCGGCGCCGATGATCGCAGCTGGTTTCCAGGACAACAACCCGACGATCTGTTCGATCTCGAGATCGAGTTCCGTCAACGCCAGCGCGAGCGCCGTCTCGAGACCGAGCATCCCGGGCGGCGCCTCGTCGAAGGGCTGGATCTTGTCGTCGGGCGTGTGCGGCGCATGGTCGGTGGCGATGCAGTCCACGGTGCCGTTCCCGATGCCCGCCTTCACCGCAGCCACGTCCTCGTCGGTTCGCAGAGGCGGGTTCACCTTGAACACCGGGTCGTAGGTGGCGCAGTTGGCGTGCGTGAGCGTGAAGTGGTGAGTCGTCGATTCGCAGGTGATGTCGAGTCCCGCAGCCTTGGCTCCGGCGATCATCGCGAGCGACCCGGCGGTCGACATGTGTTGGAAGTGCAGCTTGGCGCCGGTGAGCCGGGCGAGCGCGATGTCGCGCATCACCATCAACTCCTCGGCCTCGGCGGGCTGGCCGGCGATGCCGAGTCGGCTCGACCATTCCCCCTCGTGCATGTGCCCGCCGCCGCACAGAGCGTCGTCCTCACAGTGCTGCGCGAGCGTGACCCCGAGCCCGGCGGCGTACTCCATGGCCCGGCGCATCAAGAGGTTGTCCTGCACCCCGGCGCCGTCGTCGGTGAACAAGGTGACGCCGAGACCAGCCAACTCGGCCATCGGCGCGAGCTGTGATCCGGCACGGCCGACGGTGATCGCACCAGACGTTCGGACGTCGCACGGGGCGCTGCGGCCCAGGTCGAGGACCTCGCGCACGACCGAGGCGGAGTCGATCGCGGGCGTGGTGTTCGGCATGGCGAGGATGCACGTGTAACCGCCGACCGCCGCGCCCCTGGCCCCGGTCTCGACCGTCTCGGCTTCTTCTTTCCCGGGCTCGCGGAGGTGTGAATGGATGTCGACGAAGCCGGGGCTGACGACGCAGCCGGCGGCATCGAGGGTCTCGGGCGCCGAGAGGTCGGGTCCGACCGCGACGATCGATCCGTCGTCACCGACGACCACGTCACCGGACCGGACACCGGTGGCGTCGACGAGTCGTCCGCCCTTGACGACGAACGCAGGGGCAGCACTCATGCACTTCTCTCTTCGGATTCGGAGGCGGGGATGGCGTTGTGGAGGTCGGATCCGGAGCCGAGGAGCAGGAACAGCACGGCCATGCGGACCGACACCCCGTTCCGTACCTGATCGACGATCACGGACCGGTCGAAGTCGGCGATGTCGCCGTCGATCTCGACCCCACGGTTCATCGGGCCCGGATGCATCACGGTGGCGTCGTCGCGCAACAGCTCGGCTCGGGCCACCGTGAGGCCATAGGTCGACGTGTACTCGCGCAGGCTCGGCAGGAGCGCTTCGGTCATGCGCTCGCGCTGCATGCGCAACAGGTAGACCGCGTCGACGCTCGGGAGCACGGCATCGAGGTCGTGGCTGACCTTCACCGGGTAGGTCTCGATCGCCGGGGGAAGCAGGGTCGGCGGAGCCACGACCGTGACCTCGGCGCCGAGTTTCGTGAACGCCGCGATGTCGGAACGGGCGACGCGGCTGTGTTTGACGTCGCCCACGATGGCGATGTGCATGCCGTCGAGCGAGCCCCGCTTCTGGCGCAGCGTGTAGCAGTCGAGCAGCGCCTGGGTGGGGTGTTCGTGCCATCCGTCGCCCGCGTTGACGACCGCGGCATCGACCCAACGCGTCAGCTGCCACGGTACGCCGGCCGACTTGTGACGCACCACGATGCAATCGATGCCCATCGCCTCGATCGTCAAGGCCGTGTCCCGCAGGGACTCGCCCTTCTTGACCGACGACGTCGACACCGAAAAGTTCATCGTGTCCGCAGACAGCCGTTTGGCGGCAGTCTCGAAGCTGAGCCGGGTCCGCGTCGAGTCCTCGTAGAACAGGCTCACCACAGTCTTGCCCCGCAGTGCGGGCACCTTCGGGATCGGCCGGGCCGAGACCTCGACGAAGTGGTCGGTGAGGTCGAGCAGCTGCTCGACGTCCGCTCGCTCGAGATCGCTGATCGACAGCAGATCGCTCATGTCGACGCCCCGTTCGGCGAGGCGCCGGCCGAGCCGGGAGGTCGGGACGCGCAACGCCGCTGCGTGAAACGTCGCTCGTCGACGATGCGGAGCGACGAAGACGGACCGAGCAACACGGTCATCGGAGTTCTCCGAGGTCGACGCCGTCGGCGGTGACGTCGACCGACTCGTCGTGGCGGGTCGGCAGGTTCTTTCCGACGTAGTCGGGTCGGATCGGCAGTTCGCGGTGGCCGCGGTCGACCATCACCGCCAGCTGCACGGCGTGGGGGCGACCGAAGGAGGTCAACGCGTCGAGGGCGGCCCGGATCGTGCGACCGGTGTAGAGGACGTCGTCGACGAGCACGACGACCTTGTCGTCGATGTGGAACGGGACGTCGGTGATGGCTTCGGGCATGGTGGGACGGATGCCGATGTCGTCACGGTGGAAGGCGACGTCGAGTCGCCCGAGCGGGACCTCCGTGGACGCGACGTCGTCCCCGTCGATCTCGGCCAGCGCGTTGGCCAGCGCACGCGCCAGCGGAACGCCACCGGTCTGGAGCCCGATGAGGCAGACGTCGTCGAGCCCCGAGTTCGCCTCGATGATCTCGTGCGCCATCCGGCGCGTCGCCCGGGCGATGTCGTCGGCATCCATGACCCGACTACGAGCGACGAAAACGCCGCCGGTCGGGCGCGTCATGCGTCGTTCGCGTTCCGCCATCGGCGTTCCTTCCTGTCCGTCCGAGCCTCACAGGACTCGCTTCACGGTCAGGGCTGCAACCTAGCAGCCCGACCCGGCAGAACATCTCCCGGGACGGATCAGATCGACCAGACGATCCGGCCGTCGGACTCGCCCAGTTCGTGCCATCGCAACGATCGGAAGAGCGAGCCGGCGGCGTGGTTCCCGGTTGCGGTCCGACACCACAGTTGGTCGAGACCGAGCTCGGTGCAGGCCCAGTCCGTCACCGACGACACACACTGCGATGCCAGGCCCGTGCGTCGGTGATCGGTGCCGACCCAGACGCCGACCTCGGCGCGCGCTGGTTCGTCGGTGAAGTTGCGCAGACCGACCTCGCCGGCCACGGCTCCGTCGACATCGATCACGAAGTCGAGCGACAGCCGCAGCGACCATCGCTCCTCACACCGCAGGATCCACGACGGAGCATCGGCGTCGATCGGCGGTGGATTCCAGAGACGCACCGACGGGTCGGCCCACGCAGCGGCAAGCGCAGGTGCGTCGGCCAGACGCCAGTGACGGAGGCCCTCAGGCGGGGACGGGAGCACCCGGGATCCCGAGACGATGGAACACTCCCCCGAGTCGCCCGGACGAGTGCATCTGCACCGCATGCCAACCGGCCTCGACGGCACCAGCGACGTTCTCGGGCCGGTCGTCGATGAACAACAGCCGCTCGGGCGCACGCTCGAGCATCGTGGCGACGTGTTCGAACGCGGCGACATCGGGCTTGGCCATCTCGATGCGTGACGAGTTGGCGACGAGCGTGAACAGGCTCGTCACGCCCATCTTGTCCATGTCGCGCTCGAGCATCGACGTGGCGTTGGAGAAGACCGCGGTCGATGTCCCGGCGGCCTGGAGTCCGCGGACGAGGGCGACGACGTCCTCGTCGACACGCCAGTCGGATCCGAGCCAGACGGCGCTCACCGCGTCGGCGGTGACGACGGCGTGCTCGGCGGAGACCGCGTCGCCGATCTGCGCGGCCCATTCCTCGGCCGAGATCGCCCCGACGGTCACGTCCCGGAATCCTGGGTCGGCGAACGCCGCTGCGGAGACGACGCCGGTCGGAAGACCCAGCCGCTCCTCCTCGGCCTCGATCGATTCGGGCAGCCAATGGCGGATCACGCCGTCCATGTCGAAGACGACGACGTCGATCGGCGTCCAGGGTCGCGAGCCGCGCACCTCGTCGGCGACGGCAGCGAGGATCCCGTTGACGAAGCGTGACGTGTCGTCGGTGCTCCCGTACTGCCCCCCGAGGTCGACCGCCTCGGACAGCGCGGCGCCCGTGGGGATGTCCGTCTGCGTGGCCAGTTCGAAGACACCCAGGCGCAGCACCGTGCGGTCGGTGACCGCCATCCGCTCGACGGGCCACTTCGGGTCGGCATAGCGCCGGAGCACGGCGTCGAGTTCGATCTGGTGATCGGTGACACCGCGTGCCAACTCGAGTGCGTAGGCGTCCGGCGTCAGAGGCAGTGCCGCAACGATGTCGTCGACGTCGATGCCCTTGGTGTGGGATTCGTAGAGCAGCTCGATCGCACGTTCTCGTGCGTCGCGCCGCGTTGCTGCAGTGACCGCGTCGTCGCCCATTCAGGCGCGCGACATGTAGTCGCCGGTGCGGGTGTCGATCTTCAGCGTCTCGCCGATCTCGATGAACAACGGCACCTGGACCAGGTACCCGGTCTCGAGCGTCGCCGGCTTCGTGCCACCGGACGAGCGATCACCCTGCAGACCCGGCTCCGTCTCGGCGACGGTCAACTCGACCGACGGGGGCAGTTCGACGCCGACGATCTCGTCGCCGTACATCATCAGCGTCGCCGTGGAGTTCTCGATGAGGTACTTCGTGGCCTCGCCGAGCGACTCGGGCGCGACCGACATTTGGTCGAACGTCTCCTGGTCCATGAACACGTAGTCGGTGCCGTCGCGATACAGGTACTGGTATTCGCTGCGGTCGATCTTGGCCTGCTCGACCTTCTCGGCCGCTCGGAACGTCTTGTCGACGACCTGGCCGGTACGGACGTTCTTGAGGGTGGTGCGCACGAACGCACCGCCCTTGCCCGGCTTGACGTGCTGGAACTCGACCACCTGCATCAGCCCCTCGGGGAGGTCGAGGCACATGCCGTTCTTGAGGTCGTTGGTCGAAGCCATCCCGACATGGTGAAGGTGCCGGGGGGCCGGGTGCAACTCCGCTACCGCGTGTAGGGCGCCTTGGTGAGGAGACGGCAGCCCCCGGCGGTCACGACGACGGAATCCTCGACTCGGACACCACCGTGGTCGGGGAGGTAGACGCCCGGTTCGACCGTCACGCAGTGCCCGGGCGCGAGGACGTCGTTCGAGACCGATGACAGCCGCGGCGACTCGTGGATCACGAGCCCGATCCCGTGCCCGGTCCCGTGGGCGAATGCGTCGCCCCAGCCCGCGTCTTCGATGACCTGGCGACACGCGTCGTCGACCGACTTGCAGCGGACGCCGGCCGCGACGCGGTCGACGCCGGTGGCCTGCGATCGACGGACGACGTCGAACATCCGCTCCTGGGTCTCGCTGAGGTCTCCGACGGCGAGCGTGCGGGTCATGTCGGAGTGGTAGCCGTCGACCGTGGCGCCGAAGTCGATCACCACGAACTCGCCACCGGTGGCGCCGATGACCCGATCGCTCGGACGGGCGTGCGGCTTGGCGCCGTTGGGCCCGCTGGCGACGATGGTCTCGAACGACGGCCCCTCGGAGCCGTGGTCAGCCATCGCGTCCTCGAGCAGTCGGCGGAACGCCTGCTCGGTGAGGCCATCGTCCAACCGGTCGACCACATCGGCGAGCGCGGCGTCGGCGATGTCGGACGCGGCTTCGAGACGATCGACCTCGCCGTCGTCCTTCACCGACCGGAGGCCGAGGAGCACGCCTTCCGTCGGCACGAGGTGAGCCCAGGAGAACGTGTCGATCGACCACCGTCGCTGCGTCGCCCATGCGACGTCGTCGGCTTCGAGACCGACCCGGGTGATCCCGCGGGCAGCGTCGGCGAGCGCTGGACCGGGATCGTTGGCGATCGTCACCGCGACGTCGACACCGGACGCCTCGAGCTGTTCGGTCGACTGGGTCCGGTAGCGGCCGTCGGTCACGAGCGTCGCATCGTCGGCGGTGACCAGGAGTGTCGCGTTCGACCCGGTGAAGCCGGTCAGGTAGCGGACGTTGACGAGGTCGGTGACGACGAGCGCGTCGCAGGCTTCCTCGGGAAGGCGTTCCCGCAGGCGGGCCAGGCGGGCTCCGACGTCGATGGGGGCAAGGTCAGACACGGTCCACCAGCTCTGCCGCAGCGTCGATCGCCATCCGGTACCCGTCGCCTCCGTGCCCGGCGATCACGGCGTCGGCGACGGGTTCGACCACCGAGACGTGACGCCACGGTTCTCGGGTCTTCGGATCCGACAGGTGCAACTCGACGACGGGTCCGTCGAACGCTGCGAGCGCGTCGTGGATCGCCCACGCGTAGTGCGTGAACGCACCAGCGTTGATCACGACCGCTGCGCAGCGACCGCGTGCGTGGTGGATCGCGTCGATGAGCTCGCCCTCGTGGTTCGATTGGACGTGCTCGACGTGCAGATCGTGTGCGAGACCGGCCTCTGTCGCGGTCCCCACGTGGTCGGCGAGCGTCTCCGTGCCGTAGATCTCGGGCTCGCGATCGCCCAACAGGTTGAGGTTGGGACCGCTCAACAACAAGACGGTGCGGCTCATCGGACATCCGCCAACGCCGCACGAGCGACGGCCGGATCAACGCCGGCGACCACCTCGACGCCGTCGGGGCCGTCGAGCGCGAAGGTGAGCCCGTCGAGCGCCTTCTTGTCGCGACCCATGAGCGCGAGGAGGTCGTCGTCGCCGAGCCCGTCGGGCAGCCGCATCGGGAGGTCGTAGTGACCCAGGACCGAGCGGTGCTCGGCGACTCGGTCGGCATCGATCCGGCCCAGACGCTCGCCGAGGTGGGCGGCGTAGTGCAGGCCGACCGCCACGGCCTCGCCGTGGCGCAGGTCGTAGGTGCCGGCGGTCTCGATGGCGTGGGCGAGGGTGTGGCCGTAGTTGAGGATCGCCCGACGGCCGCCTTCGCGTTCGTCGGATGCCACGACCTCGGCCTTGATCTCGATGCAGCGCGCGACCTGTGCCTCGAAGTCGAGGGTCTCGAGGTCGTCCCCGCCGGGCAGGAACCGATACTTGGCGAGTTCGCCCATCCCCGACCGGCGTTCACGGGGAGGGAGGGTGTCGAGAGCGGCCAGGTCGCACAGCACGCCCTGCGGCTGCCAGAACGCACCGACGAGGTTCTTGCCCTCGGGGAGGTTGACACCGGTCTTGCCTCCGATGGCGGCGTCGATCATCCCGAGCAGCGTCGTGGGCACGTGGATGACCGCCACGCCTCGATGGTACGAAGCGGCCGCGAATCCAGCCGTGTCGGTCACGACTCCACCGCCGACGGCGACGACCACATCGGACCGGGTGAGCCCCCAGTCGACCCACGAGCGGCACAGCGTCTCGATCGTCGCCAGGGATTTCGCGTCCTCACCGTCCCCGATGGTGAAGATCCGGTGCTCGATCCCGGGATCGACGTCCACGCCGATCCCGGCCTGGGTCACGATCGCGGCCCGACGGGCGTTGTCGGGCACCAGCGAAGCGAGCGCATCGAGCACGTCGCGCCCGACCACGGCGTCGTAGGTCCGGCCGGGAACGGGCACCTCGACGCGGATCACGATCCATCCTCGAGGATCGCAGCGGCCACCGCGTCGGGCGTCCGATCGTCGACGTCGACGATCCGATCGGCAACCGACTCGTACAGCGCTCGGCGATCCGCTTCCATGCGCTCCAGCATGCCCGCAGGATCGTCGTCGAGCAGCGGACGGTGCTCGTCGGCCGCAGCCGTCACCCGGGCCACGAGCGTTTCCGGTGCAGCCCGGAGCCACACCACGTCCACATGGTCGGCAGCGAGAAGCACTCGGTTCTCCTCGGCCAACACCACGCCGCCGGCGCCGGCGACGACGCTCGGCGTCGCTTCCGCGAGCGCTTCGGCCAGCGCTGCGGTCTCGAAAAGCCGAAAGGCCGCCTCGCCATCGGTCTGCCAGATCGCTCGCACCGAGCGTCCGGTCATGGCCTCCACCTGGTCGTCGGAGTCGCGCAGCGGCCGGCCGAGCGCGTCGGCCAGGATCCGTCCGACGGTCGACTTCCCTGTGGCCATGAGGCCGACGAGGACCAGATGCCGCGCCGCCTCCGGGCCGCTCACGGTCAGAGTGACGCGACGTAGGCGTCGTGGTTGCGAACGAACTCGTCGAGCGAGTCGCCGCCGAACTTGCGGGTCGCCTCGCCGGCGAGCACGAGCGCCATCATCGTCTCGGCCACGACACCCATGGCGGGGACCGCCGTCACGTCGGTGCGTTCCTTGAAGGAGACCGTCTCCTCCTTGGTGACGGTGTCGACCGTCTTGAGGACCGGCTTGTTGAGCGATGCGAGCGGCTTCATCGCGACCCGGGCGACCACCAGTTCACCGGAGGTGATGCCGCCCTCGACCCCGCCGGCCAACGTGGACTCCCGTTCGTAGCCGTGCTCGTCCGACCAGGTGATGGGATCGTGCGCCGCGCTCCCCCGCCGGCCGGCGACCTCGAACCCGTCACCGATCTCGACACCCTTGACGGCTTGGATGCTCATCAGCGCCTGCGCCAGCAGCGCGTCGATCTTGCGATCCCAGTGCACGTGACTACCGAGTCCGACCGGGACGCCGTAGGCGAGGACCTCGGCGATCCCACCGAGCGAGTCGCCGTCCTTGGCCGCCTCCTTGATGGCGGTGACCATCGCGTCGGTCGCTGCCGGGTCGAAGCAGCGGACCTCGTTCTCGTCGACCGCTGCGAGGTCACCCGCCGCCGGGCGTGCGGCGGATTCGGTCCGAGCGTCACCGATCTGGACGATGTGGCTGACGATGTCGACACCGATGTGGGAGAGCAGCGCCTTGGCCACGGTCCCGGCAGCGACACGAGCCGCGGTCTCACGAGCCGAGGCACGCTCGAGCACGTCGCGAGCGTCGTCGAAGCCGTACTTCTGCATCCCCGCGAGATCGGCGTGACCCGGCCGCGGCTGGGTCTCGGGGTTCTTCGTCTTCCCGGGCGCCGGCGACATCTCCTCGTGCCACTTGTCGCTGCGCTTCCACTCGCTGTTGGCGATCTCGATCGCCACCGGTGAGCCGAGCGTGCGCCCGTGTCTGACCCCACCGATGAGGGTCAGTTCGTCCTGTTCGAAACGCATGCGGGGACCGCGGCCATAGCCCAGTCGACGTCGGGCGAGTTCGCCCTGGATCTCCTCGACGGTGATCGGCAGGCCGGCGGGCAGTCCCTCGACGACGACGACGAGTCCCTGGCCATGCGATTCACCGGCGGTGAGGTAGCGCAACATCGCGGCGAGCGTAGGGCCGCCGTCGCCGGGATCGCGAACGGGATCGCGAACGGGGCGGCGTGGTGGTCAGCGCAGCTCCGGCGCCCAGAGCACCACGAGCAGGCAGCCGATCGCGAGCGATGGACCGTACGGGAACACCGTCTTCATCGAGCGCCGGATCAAGGCGTAGCCACCACCGATGACGACGCCGAGCAACGATCCGGCCCCGAGGGCCAGGATCACGTAGCGCAGTACCTCGATGTACTGCTCGCCGAACGAACCGTCCTCCCAGCCGACCCAGCCCACGTAGAACCCCAGCAGCCACGCGAGCTTCACGTCGCCCCAGCCCATCCCGCGCGGGTATACGAGGTGCGCGAGAAACAGGATCCCGGCGTACGTGAGGCCCCCGACGGCCGCCCCGAAGATCAGCGCTGGTTCTCCCACCTCGAGCGCGGAGACGACGATGAGGGCGAAGCCGATCGCCATCGACGGGAAGTTGAGCCGGTCTGGTATCCGGTACACACGCAGGTCGATCGCGGCCAACGTGACGAGCGCGCCGACGAGGAACAGCACCGGAACGATCTCGGACCCGGTACCCACCCGGACGACCGCGAGCGCAGCGAGCCCGCCGGTGGCGACCTCGGTCACCGGGAACCATCGGCGCCACCACGTCGACGGTCGGAGGACAGCCAGCATCGGGACCGGCTCCAGGTCCTCGGGTACCGGCTCGAGTTCGTCGAGCAACGCCGGGTCGGCGCCATCGGGCAGGTCGCCCGGGTCGGTGATGACGTACCCGGGCTCACGGACGATGAGCCGGTTGAGGAGCGAGCCGACGAGGAGGCCGACCCGTCCGGCGGCGATCGCTGCGACGTCCACGGCGGGTCACCCTACGGTCGCCGGCCCGTCGGGCCGGCGACCGGGCGCGTCTAGTTCTTCGTGGAGCTGAGGAACTTCAGGAGGAGGTTGCGGTTGATCTCCTCATCGCCCTCCGGCGCCGGCGTGGCCTCCGCTGCTGCGGGCGGAGTGTCGTCTGGCTCCTGCGTCGTGGGCTCGCGCCCTGCGGCCTCTTCGGCGGTGGCCTCGATCGCTGCTGCGGCTTTGGGGCTCAGGTTCGTGAGCTGCGCGAGAAACTCGTCGGCGTCGCCGTCGGCTGGCGTCGAGCCGTTCGCGACGTCGTCGAGCCGCTGTGCGACCGACCTCGCCGGATCGCTCACCGCGTGGACGTCGTCAGCGCCTGCCGGTCCGTCGACGGGCGTTTCGACGGCCGACTCCTCGACGCGCTCGTGGTCCCGTTCTTCAGTGTCGGCGAACGAGTCGTCGATGTCGTCACCCGCATCCGCGAACCGTTCCTCGCTCGGCTTCGCGACGAACCCTGCGAGGTTGTCGCCGAGCGACGCCACCTCCTCCGAAGAGAGGTCGTGGTCCACGAGATCGCCGTCGCGGCCGTTGACCCGAGGCGCGGACACGGGCTCGCGCTCGACCAGCGGTGCAGACTCGGCCTCCGGGGCGTCATCGCTGATCTCGACCAGCGATGCATCGACGAGGTCTCGGATCCGTCGGCACGTGTCGAGTTCGCCCAGTTCGAGCCGCTGGCCCAGACCGGCAGCGCTCGTGCCACTGCCGACGGCGGCGAGCGACCGCCACTGTTCGGAGGTGATCATCACCGAGTCGCCGGCCAACTCCTGGACCAGCCGGACTCCGACGCGCAGTGAGGGCACGACGGTCTCGAGGTCGTGCCATTCGGTGAGGAGCGACTCGGCGCGGCCGAGTGCTGCCTCGACGTCGATCTCCTCGACGCCGGGCTCGTCGGGCACAGCGCCGGCCTCGAACACGAAGTCGCCGGCCCCGAACCGGAGCAGGTCGAAGAGCGTCGCGTCGATGTCCCCGGAACCTTCGTTGTCGGACTGCGCTGCGACGATGGAGCCGTCGTGGAGCCAGACGTTGCCGGTCCCACGGTCGCCGTCGAGGGCCAGGAGCCCCGTCTTTCGCGTGTTTGCCAGCAGCCGGAGAACCTCCGGCACGCTGAACGTCTCCAGTGTCCCTTGTAGGGCCACGGTCGCACCTCCCGGAGCGGGTCGTTGATCGCTTCTCTGCCCTATCGGCACGTCATGGGCCCAACTGAAGCGCAATTCCGGAAGAATCGGCACGGGTCGCGAGTGCGGTGCTCACTGCAGGCCCCGCCGGGCCGCCGCGGCCATCTCGGCGACGGGCGCCTCCGCCCCGGTCCAGCGTGAGAATGCACGCGCGGCCTGGTGTACGAGCATCCCGAGACCGCCCACGGGCCGCCGCCCGCTGCGCGCGGCTGCCGCCAGCAGCGGGGTCACGAGCGGGTGGTACACGAGGTCGGCGATCACCGCGTGTTCGGCGGTCTGTTCGGGATCGAAGGGCGATGAATCGTCGTCTCCCATGCCCACTGGCGTCGCGTTGACGACGAGGTCGGCGCGTCGGATCGAAGCTGCGTCGCCGACGCGACCGATCGGTCCGGCGAGCGCTGCCGCGGCCTCGGCCCGATCGTTGCGTCTGTTCACCACGGTGACCGACTCGACACCCGACAACGCCAGCGAACGGACCACCGCGCGCGCGGCGCCCCCGGCGCCGACCACGACGCACGCCCGTCCCGACAGGTCGATCCCCTCGTCCTCGCGCAGCGAATCGACGAAGCCCGCTCCGTCGGTGTTGTCGCCGACGAGGTCGTCTCCGTCACGGAACACGCAGTTGACCGCGCCGAGTGCGACGGCGTCGTCGGTGAGTCGATCGAGCGAGGCAGCCACCGGCGCCTTGTGCGGCATCGTCACCGACAGCCCGTCGATGCCGAGCGCGTCCATGCCTGCGATCGCCGCCGACGCGTGACCGGGCCGGACGGGCAGCGCGACGTAGGTCCAGTCGAGTCCTGCGGCCGAGAATCCGGCGTTGTGGATGGCGGGCGACCGCGAATGCCGGACCGGCCAGCCGATGACCGCCGCCAGCCGGGTCGATCCGGTCGGTGACGTCGGATCCGGCTCAGCCACAGCCGAGATCCAGGCGGATGCACTCCTGCTTCGCCCGGAGGAACTCGGCGTTGGTCTCCGCGAAGAAATGGTTCCCCTCGGCATCGGCGAGCACGTAGAAGAGCCATTCGCCGGGCTCGGGGTTCAGTGCAGCGTCGATCGATGCCCGTCCCGCGGCCGCGATCGGCGTCGGCGGGAGGCCCTGGACTCGTCGGGTGTTGTACGGCGAATCCGAGTCGAAGTCGATGTCGTCGCGGCTACGGCCGGCGATCTCGGCCTCATAGCGGTTGGTGGCATCGATCCCGAGCGGGATCCCCTGTTCGAGTCGGTTGTGGATCACACGCGAGATCTTCGTGCGGTCGCCTGGGACCCGTGCTTCCTCCTCGATCAGGGAGGCGATGATGACGATCTCGTACGGGGACACGCCGAGGGCAGCAGCCTTCGCCTCGACCTCGAGTTCGAGGAGCGTCGAGTCCAACTGGGTGACGAGGCGCCGCAGGAAGGTGCGCTCGTCGGTCTCCTCCTCGATGTCGTAGGTCTCCGGGAGGAGCATCCCCTCCATCGACGACTGGTCGGCAGGCTGGAACTGTGAACGGATCTCGCCGGAGTTGAGCGCAGCGTCCAGCGCTTCGACGCTCCACCGGTCGAGCCCCGTCTCGGGATCGGCGAGTCGAGGAATGATCTCCGCGACGGTCAGACCCTCGGGGATCGTGACACGGTCGTTCTCGGGCGGCCGCGGCCCCCCGTCGAGCACGGCGACGGCACCGTCGAAGGATGAGTTCTGCTGGAAGACGTAGAGACCGGCCTGGAACGGACCCTTGTCACCGAACCGGGTCCAGTAGTTCCACACCAGCGACGACGTGATGATGTCGTTGTCGGCGAGCACCTCGCCGATGTCCTCGGTCGTGGACCCTGCGACGATCTCGATCTCGACCTCGGCGCCGGGGTCGCCGCCTGGATCGATCTGACCCTGCACCCACAGATAGCCGGCGCCGAGCGCCACGACGAGCACGACGACGACGACGCCGAGCCCGAGCAGCGCACGCCGGCGGCCACTCATCGGCGTCCGGAGTTCCACCCAGTCGTCGTCGCCGTCTGTCTCTTCGAGCCATTCCTCGTAGCGCTGCTCGCCGTCGGGTCGGCTCGTGGGCGCGACCCAACCCTCCTGGGCGGTGAGAGACGAATCGTCGGCGTCGGCGACGGCCCAGTCGTCGGCCCAGCCCTCGTCGTCCATCCAGTCGTCTTCGGTCATCGGATCATCCTCATACGATCGGAGTACGTGTTGTGAGGCCCTGCCGAACAACTCGGTAGCGAGGAG
>JAPKDO010000293.1 GCA_028822535.1 Acidimicrobiales bacterium | reverse complement strand
CGACGTGCTCTCGCTCGACAGCAGCATCGGGACCGTGAAGACAGTCGAGCTGACCGACGACCACGTACGCGTCGTGCTCTCCCTGCGCGACGACATCCCATTGCCGGCCGACGTACAAGCCACGATCGAGGCCCAGACAGTGCTCGGCGAGCGCAACGTCACGCTCTTCCCGTCGTGGAACGCGGATCTCGAGGCCGCCGGGGCGCCGAAGTTGGCCGACGGTGACACCATCCCCATCGAACGCACGACCGTGCCGGTCGAGCCCGACGAGGCGCTTCAAGCCTTCAACGAGTTGGTCGCGAGCCTCGACGCCGCCGTCGTCGGCGACCTCGTCACCGACTCGGCGACGATCCTCGACGGTCGCGGCGACCGCATCGGCGCGTCGATCGACGCGGCGAACGACCTCACCGAGACGCTTGTCGCCATCGACACGCCCATGCTCGAGGCCGCAGCATCGCTGAACACCGTCGCCTCGGTGCTCAACCAGCGCGACGCCCAGCTCCGTGCGCTCATCGACGACTTCGGCGTCGCGGTCGAGGTGATGGCCGACGAGCGTGCGCAGGTCCAGGGTCTGCTGTCCTCGCTCGTCGACCTCAGTGGGGAGGTCGGCGCGATCCTCGACGTCCACGGCGAACGCCTGCCCCCGACGATCGCCACGCTCGTCGCGACGATGCAGGTGGTCGAGACCAACCGAGACACGATCACGGTGCTCGCCGAAAACCTGCCCGTGGTCGCCGAGTCGTTCGAGGCTGCCTACAAGGAAGACCTCGGCGGATTCTTCCTGAAGGTCAACACCCTCGCGGTGGCCGAGACGGTCGTCCTCCAACTGCTCGATGCTGTCGGCCTGTACCCGGGAGAAGTGTGACGGTGCGCAGACTCCTGATCCTGCTCGTGCTGGCGCTGTCGGCAACGGCGTGCGACATCCAGACGGCCACAGCGCCCGGTGGTGATCTCACGCTGTACGCCGAGTTCGACGATGCCCAGGACCTCACCGCCGGCCACTACGTCGAGATGTCGAACGTCGTCATCGGTAGCGTCGGCGAACTCGGGCTCGACGGCTACCGCGCTCGGGCCCGCCTCGACATCGTCGACGGCCGCGACATCCCGCAGGGCACGAGGGCGGTGATCCGCCGAACCTCATTGCTCGGCGCTCACTACGTCGACCTGATCCCACCCGAGGAGTTCGATCCGGAATCCGGACCGTTCCTCGGTGACGACGACGAGATCGAGGACACCGCCAGCCAACTCGACGTCGAACAGCTCGCCGGGCAGGCCGCCGTGGTGCTCGGCGCGGTCGACGCCAACGCGGTCTCGTCCACGGTGAACGCCGCCGACGAGGCGCTCGCCGGTCGTGGCGGCCAACTCAACCAACTCATCGCGAAGTCGAGCGACGTCGTCGGCACGCTCCGATCACAACAGGACGCGCTCATCAGCGCCATCGACGGACTGGCAGCGGTGGGAGAACAGTTCGCACCGCGCAGTCCCGACCTCGTGGCACTCCTCGACTCGGTCGACGAGGCGACCAGCGCCGTGGCCGTCAACCGCGACCGCGCCGTGGTCGCCACCCAGAGCCTCATCGCCCTCGCCGGATCGGTCGACGCCAACGTGCTCGCCCCGCACACCGAGCGGATCATCGGACTGCTCGACCAGACAGCCCCGGTGCTCGGCGCGCTCGCTGCTCGCAGCGAGGCTGTCACCGGCCTCTTCGAGGACATCGCGTTCTTCAACGAGGTGTTCCCGACGGTGCAAGCCAACGGGCAGGTCCTCATCCAGGCATGGCTCGACCCAACAGTGTTGGTCGGCGGGGAACTCGACGTGACCGACCCTGCTTCGCTGCTCGTCAACCTGCTCAACGGATTGCTGTAGATGCTCGAACGACGCGTCTACCTCAACATCGCAGCCTTCTTGGCCCTGTTCGCGCTCTTGTCGACGTGGGCGGTCCAGAACGTGATCCGGCCTGCGTCACTCGCCGACACCTACGTCGTCGAAGCCAACTTCTCCGAGGCGACCGGGTTGCGATCCGGCGTCGAGGTCACGTACCGGGGCCATCGGGTGGGGACCGTCGGCAGCGTGTCGCTCGCTGCGGAGAGCGCCACCGTCCGCCTCGACGTCGACTCCGACCGAGCGCTGCCACTCGACGCGACGGCCACCATCCGTCGCCGGTCCGCGGTCGGTGAGCCCTACGTCGCCATCGACCCGCCCGCCGACCCGTCCGGAGCGACGATGCCCACCGACGGGACACACGTCCTCGATGTCGACTCCACCACCGCGGCGCTGGCGTACGGAGACCTGTTCGACTCGGCGGACGAGCTGCTCTCGGCTGTCGACGAAGACGACCTCGACACCGTCGTGAGCGAACTGGCCGATGCACTCCGCGGGCGGGGCGACGAACTCCACGACCTGATCGGCCGGTCCGCCGAGGTCACCTCCACCTTCGCGGCGCGGGGCGATGACCTCGATCGTGTCGCCACCGAGCTCACCGCGCTGACCGGCGTGCTCGCGGACAAGGCCACGACGATCGCCGACAGCACCGACGACCTCGGGCTGCTCGTCGACGCGCTGGCTGCCAGTGCGGACGACGTGAACGTCCTCCTCGACACCGTTCCGACCCTCGCCGCACAGGTCGATGCGCTCCTCGAGGCCAGCTACTTCGACATCGCCTGCGGTCTTGCCTCGACCGGCGAGATCTCCGCCGTCGTCGGGGACCCGCGCACCATCGCGCAGATTGTGCGGCTGCTGCAGGTCTCGGAGTCCGCCGCAGTCGTGATCCCCAAGGCCGTCGTGGACGGACCGGACGGGCGCTACCTGAGCGGCACCTTCGGCTTCGCCCCCGGGGAGCTCGTCGACTACCCGGAGTTCGAGACCTTCGAAGACCCTCGAACCGTCGCGGGCTGCGATCAGGGAACCGTCCCCGGACCGGAAGGCCTGGCAGCCAGCCCACTCGAGGACGTCCTCACCGTCGAGCCGGGCGTCGATGTCGACGCTCCCGACGTCCCGGACGCCGATGAACTCCTGGCCGACGAAGCGACCTCGTCCGACCGCGTCCTGGACGAGGCTGCATTCCCGTGGACCATCGTCCTTGCCGCGATCGGGGCGCTCGTCGGGGGCACGCTTGTCGTGCGTCGCATCCGACGCCCAGTCGCCATCCCCACGACCGAGGACGAAGCATGACCGACGACAACGACGACAACGACGACAACGACGTGTCCACGGGATCGCTTCCCGACCAGGAGCCGCGTCCACGGCTCATGTTGCTCCTCATCCCGCTGGTCGCCCTGGCCGCGGTGGCGGCGACGCTCGCTGCGCTCGGCTGGAACGAGGCGTCAGACGCCAACGCCGAACTCGAAGACGCTGCCCGTGCGCGGCGGGTGGCGACGGAGTTCGGCGAGGCCTACTTGAGCTTCGACACCGACGACGTCGACGGGGCGACCGACCGTCTCCTGTCGCTCGCCTCCGAGGACTTCGCCGCGGAGTTCGAGTCCACGCGAGCGCCGAGCATCGAGGAACTCTTCTCGGCCGGCGACACCGTGACCACGGCATCGGTACAGGACGTGTTCGCCGGCGAGTTGGACGGCGACCGGACGAGGGCACTGGTCGTCGTCGACATCGACGCCTCCGGACCGGAGGGCGACCAACGCCTCGTCGGCCTGTCCTTCGTGTTGGAGATGGTCCGCGAGGACTCCGCATGGCTCGTCGACGCCGTCGGCCCGGCACCGTTCCCCGAGGTGGTGGGCGGCCCGGAAGACGCGGTGTCTCCCGAACCCGACCAGTCGACCACGTCCAGCACGACCACACCCACGACGACGAGCACGCCGGAAGGGTGACACCGGGCCGAGGGCGCCGGTCACACGCTCAGCGGGACGAGGCGGGTCCCGTCGGGAGAAACGCCACGACCAGCGCTGTGCCGCCGATGACGGCGAGGAGGATCGCCCCCAGTCCGCCACTGGCCAGGAACGGCAGCTGGTCGGCGACCACATCACGACTCGCGATCTGATCCCAGGTCGTCCAGATGAGGAGGGCCGCGGCGACCCAGGCGGCGAGCGCGACGGTGAGCGCCACCGAACGGCGCCGGCGTCCGTACGCTTGAGCGTCGTCCCCGACGAGTTCGCGTAGCGCGCGCCAGTCGACCACCGGGGTCGCTTCCTCCCCGGTGCCCCGATCGGGGCTGGTATCGGTCTCGGTCATTCTGTCCCTCCAGTTCCGAAGTAGGCCGCCTTCGCGGCCTCGTGCAATCCGCTGTCGACCTCGTCGGCCTCGAGACGGTCGGTGACCGTCCCCTGTTCGAGCACCACGATCTGCGTTGCCACGCGGCTGATCCGAATGTTCTGCTCGACCGCGACCACCGCGGTTCCCATCGCATGGATGGCACCCAGGATCTCGAAGACCCGCTCGACCATGATCGGTGCCAGACCGAGCGATGCTTCGTCGACGAGCAGCACCCTGGGTCCTCCCATGAGCGCCCTCCCCATCGCCAACTGCTGCTGCTCGCCCCCGGACATCGTCCCCGCCGCCTGCGTCCGGCGCTCTCCGAGCCGGGGCAAGAGCTCGTACACCCGGTCGAGCGCATCGGCCCGCCCGGTCCAGCCGTCGCCGGCGATGGCGCCGGTGAGGAGATTCTCCTCCACCGTCAAGGTGGGGAACACCTCTCGACCCTCCGGGCACAGCGCCAGGCCGGCGCGAACCCGATCGCTCGTCCGCGTTCCGACCAGCGACTCGCCGCCGAGCTCGACGGTGCCGCCGAAG